>JANMWQ010000354.1:0-8261 GCA_031394085.1 Rhizobacter sp.
GAGAACCGCGTCAAGTGCGCAGCCCTTCGATCTGCCGCGCCAGCGCGATCGTCGTGCGGTCGTTCAGGAACGCGCCGATGATCTGCACGCCGATCGGCAGGCCGTCGGAGCCTGTCGCGATCGGCGCCACCGTCGCCGGCAGGCCCGCGAAGGTGGCCATGCCGGACCATGCGAGCTGATCGCCGAAGGACGCCGAATCGCCGTCGATCAGCAGCGTTCGCTTGGACCAGTCGGCCTCGCTTGTCAGTGGGAACGCGGCGGTGCCGAAGACCGGCGCAAGCACCGCGTCGAACTCGCCGAACAGCGCGCGCCATTGGTGCCGTGCCTTCGCGCGGCGCTGGATCAGGTTGAACCACTCGTGCGCCGAGATCACCTCGCGCGTGCCTGGCGCGCCGTAGCTCGTGATCGTCATCAGCATCGAGACGTAGGCCTTGTGCAGGGCGGCGAGATCGGGCAGCAGTGCAGTCGAACGCTCGATGCGCGCGCCCTCGCGCACCAGGTCGCCGGCGAGCAAGTGCAGCGCGTTGCGCGTGGGCGTGTCGGCGCGGGTGTGCGGGTGCGTGTCGAGCAGCAACACGCGCAGGCCGTCGATCGTCGGCACGCGCGGCGCGGGCAACGCGAGGCGATAGCCGTTCGCGTCGTCGCCGTCCGGCCCGGCGAGCACGCCCATCGCGAGTTCGAGGTCGGTCGCACTGCGTGCCATCGGGCCGCACACCGCGAGGTCGACGCCCGCGCCATCGGTGCCCGGCGGCGCATGGCCGCGGGTCGGCAGCAGATCGAAGCTGGGCTTGTGGCCGAAGACGCCGCAAAAATGCGCCGGCACGCGGATCGAGCCGCCGATGTCGGAGCCGAGTTCGAGCGCCACCAAGCCGGCCGCCAGCGCCGCAGCGCCGCCGCCCGACGAGCCGCCCGGTGTGCGCGAATGATCGTGGGGGTTCACGGTCACGCCATGGATCGGGTTGGCGCTTTGCCAGTCGCCGAGCGCGGGCGGCACGTTGGTCTTGCCGAGGATCACCGCGCCCGCGGCCTTCAAGCGCTGGACCAGCACCGCGTCTTCGGTGGGGCGAAAATCGCGGAACGGCGGCAGGCCCCAGGTGGTCGGCAGGCCGGCGATGTTGTACGACTCCTTCACCGTCATCGGCACACCGAGCAGTGCGCCCTCGATGTCGGCGCGGGCGATGCGTTCGTCGCAGGCCTTCGCCTGCGTGCGCGCACGCTCGAAGTCGCGCACGACGACGGCGTTGATCGGACCGTCGAGGCGTTCGATGCGCGCGATCGCGGCGTCGCAGAGTTCGAGCGCGCTGGCACGACGCGTGCGCACCGCGGCGGCGAGCGCGCTTGCGGTGTCGAACTCGCTCACTTCGCCGTCGGCATCACGAACTCCGCGCCTTTTCCGATGCTCGCCGGCCAGCGCTGCATGATCGACTTTTGCTTGGTATAAAAGCGCACGCCTTCTTCGCCGTAAGCGTGCATGTCGCCAAACAGCGATCGCTTCCAGCCGCCGAAGCCGTGCCAGGCCATCGGCACCGGAATCGGAACGTTGATGCCGACCATGCCGACCTGAATGCGACGCGAAAACTCGCGTGCCACATTGCCGTCGCTGGTGAAGCAGGCCACGCCGTTGCCGAACTCGTGCGCGTTGATGAGCTCGACGGCTTCTTTGAGGTCGTGCACCCGCACGCAGCCGAGCACCGGGCCGAAAATTTCTTCCTTGTAGATGCGCATCTCGGGCGTCACGTGGTCGAACAGTGTGCCGCCGGTGAAGAAGCCTTCCGCGTGACCCTCGACCTTGTGACCCCGGCCGTCGACGACCAGCGTCGCGCCTTCTTCGACGCCGATGCCGATGTAGCCCTCGATCCGCTCCAGCGCCTGCTTCGTGACGATCGGGCCCATCTCGGCGTCGAGTTCCATGCCGTTCTTGACCTTCAGCGCCTTCGCCCGTTCGGCGAGCTTGGGCACGATCTTGTCGGCCACGTCACCGACCAGCACCGCCACGCTGATCGCCATGCAGCGCTCGCCGGCCGAGCCGTAGGCGGCGCCGATCAGCGCATCGACGGCTTGATCGATGTCGGCGTCGGGCATCACGACCATGTGGTTCTTGGCGCCGCCGAGCGCCTGCACGCGCTTGCCATGGTGCGCGCCGGTCTCATAGATGTACTGCGCGATCGGCGTCGAGCCGACGAAGCTCAGCGCCTTCACGTCGGGGTGCGTCAGCAGCGCGTCGACCGCGACCTTGTCGCCCTGGATCACGTTGAACACGCCGTGCGGCAGCCCGGCCTGGGTGAACAGCTCGGCCATCAGGATCGAGCACGACGGGTCGCGCTCGCTCGGCTTCAAGATGAAGGTGTTGCCGCAGGCGATCGCGACCGGGTACATCCACATCGGCACCATGCACGGAAAATTGAATGGCGTGATGCCGGCCGTGACGCCGAGCGGCTGGCGGAAAGTCCAGTTGTCGATGCCGGTGCTGACCTGGTCGGTGAAGTCGCCCTTGAGCAGCTGCGGTACGCCGCACGCGAACTCGACGATGTCGATGCCGCGCGTGACTTCGCCTTGCGCATCGGTGAAGACCTTGCCGTGCTCGGCGGTGATCATCGCGCTAAGCGTGTCGCGGTGCTGGTTCAGCAGTTGCAGAAACTTGTTCATGATCCGCGCGCGGCGGATCGGTGGCGTGTCGGCCCAGGCCGGGAACGCGGCCTTCGCGGCGGCCACGGCGCTGTTCACTTCGTCGACCGAAGCCAGCGCGACCTGCCGCGCGACCGCGCCGGTCGAGGGGTTCCACACCGGCTGGCGGCGCCCGCTCGTGCTGGCAGTGCTGCGGCCACCGATGTAGTGGCCGACCTCGGTGGTCGACGAAAAAGCGGCGGTGAAGGCTTCGGGTGCGCCCATGGTCATTTCCTCGGGACAAGTTGGCGGATCAGCCACAAAGTCTATCCCTCGGCGTCGGTCAAAAAAAAGCCCACCCGCGTGAGCGGGTGGACTGGGAAGTCCTTCAGAAAGGACGTCGTTGGGACCGGTAGCGGTTCGTTGCCCTGTTCGGTGTCGATGTTCTTGGCCGGGCTTTCGGACCTTGCAGCGTGCCCCTCGCGAGGCGCCGTGTGACAGCAATGCGAATGACTTTAGGGATGCGCTCCCGGCGCCGCCATCCCCAATTCGAGGGAGTGCGCCTGAACGTTGCAGATCGCGGCCGCCCGGGGCGGCAAAAGATCACGCCGCGCACGTTGCGCCACGGCGGCGACAATGCGCGATGGCCGGCCCGCACTCATCCCAACCTCCGCCGTCGCGCACCGCCCGCCGCCCGGCGCCGGCGGCTGCGCCGTCGCACATCGCCCAGCCGCTGAACGAGCGCGAACTCGACGAATTGCAGGCGATCCTCGACCGCGTGCCGGCACCGCTCGAAACGCTCGACGTGAGCATGCTCGACGGCTACCTCTGCGGCGTGCTGCTGCAGCCGCGGCACATCGCGGTCGCGCGCTGGCTGCCGCATGTGACCGATGTCGACGGGCGCGCGTTGCCGGCGCGCTTCGACGCCTCGCGGCTGAGTGCACTGGTGCTGCGCCGCCATGCCGAGCTGGGCGACGCGATCCAGCGGCGCCAGTGGTTCGACCCGTGGGTGTTCGAGCTGAGCGATATTGAAGAGGCCGACGCGGATCACGCGCCAGGCGATGACGATGACGAGGAAGGTGACGAAGACGACGGCGACTCCGGCCCGATCGACGCGGTCTACCCGTGGGTCGCCGGTTTCGCGACCGCGCTCGAGTTGTTCCCCGACCTGATGGCGCTCGACGCCAAGGCGCTGACCGAGCCGCTCGCGCTCGTCTACCGCCACCTCGCACCCGACGACCTCGAAGACGCCGACGACCTGCTCGCCGAGATCGAATCGCTGGAGCCGCCCGCAGACCTCGCCGAGGCCGTCGAAGGTCTGGTGCGCGCGACACTGCTGCTGGCCGACATCTCGCGGCCGGTCAGCAGCAGCGCCGCGCCGCCGCAGCGCCCGCGCCGCCCGCCCTCAAATCGCTGACGGGTCGACGTCGACGGCCCAACGCAAGATGCGTTCGTCTGCGCTCTTGTGCGCGCGCCGCAGCCCGTGCAGCGCCGGCAGCCACAGCGCCAGAAAACGTTGCAGCGCCACGCGCGAGGCCGACTCGATCAGCATCTGCATGCGCTCGACATCGGCGACGCGCGCCACGCCCATCGGCACCGGCGGATACACCATCACTTGATCGGCGCCGGGCAATGTGGACGCGAGTTCGGCCGCGGCTTGCAGGAACGCGCGCGCGGCCTCGGCGCTGCGGGCGTCGGCACGCAGGATCGCGAGGTGCGAGAACGGCGGCAGGCCGGCCATCTCGCGCTCCTTGAGCTGGCTGGCCGCAAACGCCTCGAAGTCGTGTTGCTTCAAGGCGCCGTAGAGCGCGTGCGTCGGGTGCCAGGTCTGCACCCAGAGCTCGCTGCGATCGGCCTGGGCGGCATCGCGCCCGGCGCGCCCGCCGGCCTGCATCAGCAGTGCGAACAGCCGTTCGGGCGCGCGAAAGTCGTTGCTGAACAGCGAGCTGTCGGGGTTCACCGCGGCGACCAGCGTGATGCGCCGAAAGTCGTGGCCCTTGGTCACCATCTGCGTGCCGACCAGCACGTCGACATCGCCTGCATGCACCGCCCCGAGCTGCGCTTCGAGCGCGCCCTTGAGCCGGGTGCTGTCGGCATCGATGCGGGCGATGCGCGCTACTCTGTCGTCGGGCGTGCGCAGCAGTGCGGCGAGCTGTTCCTCCAGGCGCTCGGTGCCGCGGCCGATCGGCGCGATGTCGAGGTTGCCGCAGTCGGGGCAGGCGCGCGGCACGCGTTCGGTGAAGCCGCAGTGGTGGCAGCGCAGCGTGCGGTCGAGCTTGTGGAACACGCGCCAGGCGCTGCAATGCGGGCAACCGCTCTTCCAGCCGCACTCGCCGCAATGCAGCACCGGCGCGTAGCCGCGGCGGTTCAGGAAGACGAGGCTTTGCTCGCCGCGCGCGAGCCGGTCCTGCAGCGCGGCGACGAGCGGTGCGCAAAGTGCGGTGTTCACGCCGTGCAGCTTCGGCTGCTGGTTCATGTCGACCAGCCGCACTTTGGGCAACGCGCCGCCGCCGATGCGCGCGGGCAACGCGAGCTTCAGGTAGCGGCCTTCGGCGGCCCGTTGCCAGCTCTCGAGCGACGGCGTGGCCGAGCCGAGCACCACGGTCGCCTTCTCCAGCCGGCCGCGATAGACGGCCAGGTCACGTGCCGAGTAACGCGCGCCTTCCTGCTGCTTGTACGACGGGTCGTGTTCCTCGTCGACCACGATCATCCCGAGCCGCGGCATCGACGCGAATACGGCGAGCCGCGTGCCGAGCACGAGGTCGGCCAGCCCGAGGTGCGCTGCGAGCCAACTGCGCAGCCGCTGCGCCGGTGTCAACGCGCTGTGCAGCGAAACGATGTGGCGGCCGGCGAAGCGCTCGGCGAAGCGTGCTTCGAGCTGCGGCGTCAAATTGATCTCGGGCACGAGCACCAGCACCTGCTTGCCGTCGGCGAGTGCCTGCGCGGCCGCGCCGAGGTAGACCTCGGTCTTGCCGCTGCCGGTGACGCCATGCAGCAGCACCGGCGGCGGCACCGCCGCCGTGCCGGCGACGGCGATCTGCGCGAGCACCTGTGTCTGCGCGTCGGTCAGCGTCGGTGGGGTCGTCGCGGCGACGGCGGCGGGCGCGGCGGCCAGCGCCTTGTGCAGCTTCTTGATGCGGTTCGCGATCTGCGCGTCGCCGAGCTTGCGCAGCTCCGGCGGCAGCACCGACAGCGCGATCTCGCCGGTGCTGCGCTGGTAGTAGGCGGCAGCGAAGTCGACCAGCTCGCGCCAGGCCGCACCGAGCGGCGGCAGCGAGGTCAGCGCGGCGCTGACCGGCCGAAGCTCGACCGCGGCGACGGCCTCGGATGCGCCGTGCCACACCACGCCCGGCACCTCGCGCCGACCCAGCGGCACGCTGACCACGGTTCCCGGGGCAAGCGGATGCTCAGTTGCATAGTCGAGCGGCGCCGACAGGCCGGTGTGCTGCGGCGCATCGACCGCGACGCGCAGGCGCGTTGCCGCGGGGTTCGTGACGATCGATCCGTCTGTGAAGTTACCGCTCAAAGCTCAAGTTTCGTTCACAAGAAGACGTTAAGTCGATGATTTTGAAGCGCTTTCGAAGCTTTCCACTTCTTCTGTGGATAACTTTGTGCGTAACCGCCTGTGGAATCGCCGGAAAGGCTTGCTGCGCCTTGCACCGCCGAAGATTGCCCACTTTCGCGGCATCCAACACAAACCAATGAAATCAACGACTTAGCGGTGATTGGTGGAAATCCAATGCTGCAGAGCAGCAGCGGGAGCGGCATCAGGAGCGAGCGGTCGATTTTGGGGATAAGTCAAGCCCTGAGCGCGCACTTACCAGAAAAAGAAAAACCGCGCGGGTCGTGGCGCGGCGGTGTCAGGCCCGCGCGAGCAGCCGCTTGGAGACCTCGTGAACCGTGTCGACGAGCACGCTGACGTTCTCGGGCGGCGTGTGCTGGCTGATGCCGTGTCCGAGGTTAAAGATGTGGCCGCCGGGCGCACCGTAACTCTCCAGCGTGCGCGTGACTTCGGCGCGAATCTGGTCCGGCCCGGCGAACAGCACGTTCGGGTCGATGTTGCCCTGCAGCGCCACCTGGCCGCCGATGCGCGCGCGCGCGGCGCCGAGGTTGACGGTCCAGTCGAGCCCGACGACATCCGGCTGCGCTGCGGCGATCTCTTCGAGCCAAAGCCCGCCGCCTTTCGTGAACACGATGTGCGGGATGCGCTGGCCGTCGTGCTCGCGTTTCAACTGCTGCAGCACGCGGCGGGTGTAGGCGAGGCTGAACTCTTGGAACGCGCCGTCGGCGAGCACGCCACCCCAGCTGTCGAAAATCATCACGGCCTGGGCGCCGGCTTCGA
The DNA here is from genome assembly GCA_031394085.1 of Rhizobacter sp. GTDB lineage: Bacteria > Pseudomonadota > Gammaproteobacteria > Burkholderiales > Burkholderiaceae_C > LMDS01. The sequence continues at coordinate 6,947 of JANMWQ010000354.1, forward strand.
TTTGCGCGTTCAGGTACTGCGCGACCGCGGCGGCGTTGACTTCGAGCATGCGGTGCATCAGGTCGGGGCGGCTGTACAGCATGGTCTTGACGAGGCGGTAGTCGTCGGAGCCCGCGCCTTCGACCATGTAGCAAGCCAACGTCCACGGACTGCCCGAGAAGCCGATCAGCGGCACCCGGCCACCCAGCGCTTTGCGAATCGACGCGACCGCGTCGAACACGTAGCGCAGCTTGTTCATGTCGGGCACTTCGAGCTTGGCGACCGCGGCTTCGTCGCGCACCGGGTGCGCGAACTTCGGACCCTCGCCGAGCGCGAACGAGAGGCCCAGGCCCATCGCGTCGGGCACGGTCAGGATGTCGCTGAACAGGATCGCCGCGTCGAGTGCGTAGCGTTCGAGCGGCTGCAGCGTGACCTCTGTCGCGTAGTCGGTGTTCGTTGCCAGCCCCATGAAGCTGCCAGCCTTCGCGCGCGTGGCGCGGTACTCGGGGAGGTAGCGGCCGGCCTGGCGCATCAGCCAGACCGGCGTGTGCGTGGTGGGTTGGCGCAGGCAGGCGCGCAGGAAGCTGTCGTTGAGGAGCGGTGCATGCATCGCGACATTGTCGCAAAGCGAACGGTGTGACCGCAGGTGCCCATAATCATCGGAAACCCACCCGAGGAGACCGTCATGCTGGCCAACGACATCCTGAGCACGATCGGCAACACGCCGCACATTCGCATCAACCGGCTGTTCGGCAACAGCCACAGCGTCTACATCAAGAGCGAGCGATCGAACCCGGGCGGATCGATCAAGGACCGCATCGCGCTCGCGATGGTCGAGGCCGCAGAAGCCTCGGGCGCGCTCAAACCCGGCGGCACGATCATCGAGCCGACCTCGGGCAACACCGGCGTCGGCCTGGCGATGGTCGCGGCCGTGAAGGGCTACAAGCTGATTCTCGTGATGCCCGACAGCATGAGCATCGAGCGCCGCCGGCTGATGCTCGCCTACGGCGCGAAGTTCGAGCTCACGCCGCGCGAGAAAGGCATGAACGGCTCGATCGCGCGCGCGACAGAGCTGCTCGCCGCCACGCCTGACGGCTGGATGCCGCAGCAGTTCGAGAACCCCGCCAACATCGACATCCACGTGCGCACCACCGCGCAAGAGATCGCCGCCGATTTCCCGAGCGGCATCGACGCACTGATCACCGGCGTGGGCACCGGCGGGCACCTCACCGGCTGCGCGCTGGCGCTGAAGAAGATGTGGCCGAAGTTGCAGGTGTTCGCGGTCGAACCGACGGCCTCGCCGGTCATCAGCGGCGGCAAGCCGAGCCCGCACCCG
>JANMWQ010000381.1:0-1765 GCA_031394085.1 Rhizobacter sp.
GTCGTGGCTGACGCCGAAGGCGTCGTGTTCGAGCATCAGCAATTCTTCGTCGTCGGCGGCGGCGGCGAGCAGCAGGCGGTAGCGGTCGCTCGCATGTCGGAACAGCACCGCCTTGCCGCATTCCTCGAACAACCCGGCCGAATGCGCGGCCCACGGGTCGACGCCGAGCGCCGCGCCGATGCGCCCCATCAGCAGCCCGCGCACGCTGGCGCGTTCCCACAGCGGGGCGAGCTCGGGCGCGGGCGGGAACACCGCCTTGAGCCCCATCGCGAACGTGACCGACGCGACCTCGCGCGTGCCGAGGTGAGTGATCGCCTGCTGCACCGATTGCACGCGGCCACGCAGCCCGTAGAGCGACGAGTTGACCGCCTTCAGCACCGCCGCGGCCAGCGCCATGTCGGTCGAGATCAGCGCGCTCACCGCCGGCAAATTGACGTTCTCGTCGAGCAGCAGGCCCGACAACTTCACCAGCACCTCGGGCTGGGCCGGGATGTCAACGTTGAGCGAACGCAGTTGCGGGTCGACGGGCATGGCGGGCTCGGTTCGGGGATGGATCACACACGTCTCTCGATGCTACGCGCGGCGCACCGCCCGCGAGGCCGGGAACAGCGCGGCAAAGGCCGACCATTCCGGTGCACTGCGACGCCCGCCGGGCATGCGCTACGCTCGCGGCCCCGCCCAAGCCAACGCACGAGCACCCGCCCGCACGCACCATGAACGACGCGCCCGCCACGCCCGAACTGATCGAACGACTGATCGCCACGGCGGCCGACCAGTACCTGGCGGCGCCGAACGAGGCGGTCGCGCTCGCCGAGCAGGCGCTGGCCGTGTGGACCGCCCTGGCCGCGACGGACCGGGCCAGCCACCCGGCGCTGCAAGCCCGCTGCCTGCGCACGCACGGTCTGGCGCTGCACCACGCGGGCCGCCACGGCAACGGTCTGGCCGCGCTCACCGCGGCGCTCGCCGCCGTGCCCGCAGGCGACCTCGAACAGCAGTCGTCGGTGCTGCGGGCGCTGTCGATCGGCTCCGAGCTCATCGGCGACATCGACGATGCCGTCGACTGGGCCACGCAGGCACTCGCCGCCGCGCGCGCGCAGGGCGGCCCGCGCCTGATCGCCGACGCGCTGTTGTCGCTCGGCATCAGCTACTCGCGCGCTGGCGATGCCGCGGCCGGGCTGGTCCAGTTCGAGCAGTTGCTGACGATCTACGAGGCCGAGGCGAACCCGCTCGGCTGCATGAGCGTGCTCAACAACATGGGCATCAACTGCAAGAACCAGGGGCTGCACGCCGAGTCGGTGCGGCATTTCGAGCGCGCGCTGGTGCTGGCCGATGCGCTGGACGACCCGGGCTCCACCGCGGTGGTGCGCACCAACCTCGGCGAGGCGCTGCTGCTGATGGGCCGGCTCAACGAGGCGCGCGAGACCCTGTCGGCGGTCATCCCGGCGCTGGTGGCGATCGGCAACCTCGACGCTCAAACCAGCGCACGCGTGAACCTCGGCCGGGTGCTGCTGGCGACGGGTGACGCGCCGGCGGCGCAGGCCGAGCTCGAACGCGCGCTGCAGTTGTGCGAGGCCACGGGCGGTCGCAACCACGCCGCGCGCGCCCACCGGGCGCTGGCCGAGCTGCACAAGCAGGCCGCGCGTTTCGACGTCGCCCTGCATCACCAGGAAGCGTTCCACGCCGCCGAACGCGCGCAGTTCAACGCCGACTCCGACCGCCGCGTCGCCACGCTGCGGGTTCAGCGCGAGGTGGCCGATGCGCTGGA
>JANMWQ010000428.1:0-1776 GCA_031394085.1 Rhizobacter sp.
CGGCCGCCTCGTAGACGCCGCGCCCGGCCGCGTCGACCTTGACCGGGGCCAGCGCGGTCGCGACCTGCCAGCCCGCCGGCAGCGCCCGCAGCTCGACGCGGTGCGGCTCGGCTTCGCGCCCTTCGACCCGCAGGAACACCGAGGTGCCGTTGAAGAAGCCGCGCTGGGTGTCGACGAACGCAGCCCGCACCGAGGTGTCGAACGCGTAGACGAGGTAGCTCACGGTCAAGGCGCCGCGGCCTTCGCAGCGCGCTTGCCAGGTCGCCTTGTCGAGCTGCGCCAGCGGCACCGCACGCGTGCCCTGGTGCGCCTCGATCGCCGACAGGTGACGCGCGAATTCGCGCACCAGGTAGCTGCCGGGAATCCACACGGGCAAGCTCAGCCGCTGCACGGCGCCCGGCTTGTCAACGCGCAGCGTGACGCGAAACAGGTGGGCGTGGGCCGAGGCCACTTCGATTTTGTAATGGATCATCGGAACAGAAGTTCAGCCGCCTGCCGCACCCAAAAAACAGCACAGGCTGGCCACGGCGGTCAGGCGAAAACGCAGGGTCAGCCAAGCGGCGGCGCCCTGCACGGGATAGACCTTGCGGTCGACAAGGTAGCAGGCCACGAGCATCGCGCCGTGGATCACGAGGCCCGCCGACGCCTGCATCAGCAGCGCGACGCACGCCACGAGTGCCGGCACGACACCCCACACGAACAGCCGCGTGGCCGGCGCCGGCTGGCGGAAGGCGAAGCCCCAGTGGATGCCGCCGAGAAACGCGATCACCACCGCGGCGTACGCCGACAGCGCGGTTGTCGCGAGGTCGCGCGCGTCGGCGCGCACGAACCAGATCGCCGCCGCGCCGAGCACGAACGGCAGCAGCGCGAGAGCGCCCAGGCGCTGGGCGGGCGAGTTCGGCGTGGACGGGGGTGGGGGCGCAGAACCGGGTGTGGACAAGCCGATCAACCCTTGCCGACGCGGCTCGCGAGCAGCCGCTTCTCGACTTCTTCGGGCGGCAGCGCGCCGGGCACACGCTTGCCGTCTTCGAACACGAGCGCCGGCGTGCCGTTGACACGGTATTTCTTGGCCATCGCGACGTTGCGCTGCAGCGCCGAGGTGTCGCAATTGCCCATGCTGCGCGGCGCGGCCTCGCCCTTGATCATCCAGTCACGCCAGGCCGTGCTGTTGTCTTTGGCGCACCAGATGTTGCGCGATTTGTCTGAAGAATCGCCGCCCAGGATCGGCAGCAAGAACGTGTAGACGGTCACGTTCTTGACCTGCTGCATCTCGGTCTCGAACTTCTTGCAGTAGCCGCAGTTCGGGTCGGCGAACACCACCAGCTTGCGCGCGCCGGTGCCCTGCTTCCAGACGATCGCGTCTTTCAGCGGCAGCGCCGCGAAATCGATCGCGGTGATCTTGTCGATGCGTGCCTGGGTCACGTCGGTGCGCGTCCTGGTGTCGATGATGTTGCCCTGGATCACGTTGTCACCGCGCTCGTCGGTGTAGACGATCTCGGTGCCGATGCGCACCTCGTACAGACCCGGGATCGGCGTCTTGTTGATCTCGTCGATCTTCGGAAAATCGGGTAGGCGCTCGGCCAGGTTCTTGCGGATCAGTGCCTCTTGCGGGAGTGGCGAGCCGGGCGCGACTTGCGCGGGTTGCGGGGCTTGCGCAAACGCCGCAGGGGCGAGGGTCAGGCCGAGCGCGAGCATCGGCATCCGCGCAGAGATCGAGCGCAGCAGTGTTTTCATGGCCGTCCTCTGGGAGTTCATTCAGGAGTTCAGGGCACGCGC
>JANMWQ010000433.1:0-6714 GCA_031394085.1 Rhizobacter sp.
ATCGGCTCGCGTAACGTGGTCGCATGAAAACACACGTTCCCCCGCTGCGCCCGTTGGTCCTGTGCGTTGCGCTGATGCTGGCCGCCTCGGCCCACGCGCAGACCTTTCCACCGGGTGACGGCAACGGCAAGCTGCTGCTGACCGGCGGCGTCACCAGCATCGACGGCGCGGCCGGCGGCGGGCTCACGCCGTGGGCCGTGATCGGCAGCTACGCGACCAGCGGTGAAATCGGCGCGACCGCGTTCATCACCCGCGCGAGCACGCAGGCGTACGGCCTCACGACCTACGGCGCCGCCGTCGGCTTCAAGGACCGCGTCGAGGTATCGATCGCACGCCAGGAATTCAACGCCAGCGTCGTGGTGCCCGACACCACGCTCAAGCTCGACATCGTCGGCATCAAGGTCAAGGTCGCCGGTGATGCCGTGCTCGATGCCGACACCTGGATGCCGCAAATCGCGGTCGGCGCCGAGTTCAAACACGTGAACCCGGGCGCGGCGGTCGGCGGCGTGCTCGATTCGGTCTCGGCCAAGCGAAACGGTGTCGACCTCTACATCAGCGCGACCAAGCTCTTCCTCGCGCAGGGCATCCTCGTCAACGGCACGCTGCGCGCGACCCAGGCGAACCAGAACGGCCTGCTCGGTTTCAGCTCGGCCGACAAGCGCGGCTACAGCGTCGAGCCCGAGGTGTCGGTCGCGTACCTGCTGCGCAAGAACCTCGCGATCGGCGCCGAGTACCGCTTCAAGCCGAACAACCTCGGCTTTGCCGGCGCGGCCTTCAAAGAGCAGGCCTGGAAAGACCTGTTCATCGCCTGGGCGCCGACCAAGCACGTCTCGATCACCGCCGCGTATGTCGACCTCGGCAACATCGTCGGCCAAGCGCACCAGACCGGCGGCTACGTGTCGGTCCAGCTCGCGTACTAAAACTCACGCACCATGAAGCTCATCCAACACACCCTCCTCGTCGCCGTGCTCGCCACGGGTGCTGCGTTCGCGCAGACCGCGCAAACAATCCCTGTCAACGACGCGCTCTACCAGCAGCTCGGCGGCCAGCCCGGCCTGGTCAAGCTGATGGACGACTTCGTGCCGCGCCTGATCGCCGACCCGCGCATGAACCCGTTCTTCAAAGAATCCGACCAGAAGCACCTGAAGGAACAGCTCGTCGCGCAGTTCTGCCAGGTCTCGGGCGGCCCGTGCCGACTCGAAGGGCCGGACATGAAGAAGGCGCACTCGGGCATGGACATCACCAAGTCGAACTTCAACGCGCTGGTCGAGGTGCTGCAGCAAAGCATGGACGCGCAAGGCATCGCGTTCGGCGCGCAGAACCGGCTGCTCGCGCAACTCGCGCCGATGCACCGCGAGATCATCAACACACCGTGATTGGCAACCGATGAAAAACCTTCTGCGATCAATGGTGGCGGCACTCGCCTCGGCAGCCTGCCTGAGCGCGGCGCACGCCGGCTCGGTGCAGCTCACCGTGACAGACAAGGACGGCAAGCCTGCGGCCGATGTCGTCGTCGTGATCGATGCGGCGAACAAGGCGGCCGCGCAGCCCGCGCCCGCGCCGGTCGTGATCGAGCAACTCGACCTGCGCTTCGTGCCCTACCTGACCATCGTGCCCGTGGGCAGCACGCTGCGTTTCGTCAACCGCGACGGCTACGACCACCACGTGCGCTCCACACCGAGCGGCCCGCTCGGCAACACGCCCGCGGTCGCGAACTTCGAGCTGCGGCTCGACCCCGGCGCACCCGCCGCCACGTCGCCGAACGACGACTACAAATCACCCGCCGCCCCGGCGCGCAAGCGCAGCGGCGCGACCAGCGCCGAGGTCAAGGTCGACAAGCCCGGCGCGATCGGGCTGGGCTGCCACCTGCATTCGTCGATGCGCGGCCAGGTCTACGTGAGCTCGTCACCGTGGTTCGGCAAGACCGACGCGAACGGCAGCGTCACGATCGAGGGCGTGCCCGACGGCGCCGCCGAGGTGACCGTGTGGCACAGCGATCAGCTGCAGGACCAGCCAGCGGTGCGTGTCACGGTGGGCGGCGCGCAGACCAAGGCGGCGGCGCAGCTCAATTTCACACCGCGCCGCCGCCGCGGCTGACGCGACCGAGCAGAGCGCCGCGGCGTGCGCCGTTAGGATCACGGGCGAACACCCAACCCGGAACCAGCCCATGCCCGTGATCACCAACATCGAAGACCTGCGCGTGCTCGCCGAAAAGCGCGTACCGCGCATGTTCTACGACTACGCCGACTCGGGCTCGTGGACCGAAGGCACCTACCGCGCCAACGAGAGCGACTTCGCGAAAATCAAGCTGCGCCAGCGCGTGGCCGTCAACATGGAAGGCCGCACGCTGCGCACGCAGATGGCGGGCTTCGACAGCGCCATGCCGGTCGCGATCGCGCCGACCGGCCTGACCGGCATGCAGCACGCCGACGGCGAAATGCTCGGCGCGATCGCCGCGAAGAAATTCGGTATCCCGTTCACGCTGAGCACGATGAGCATCTGCTCGATCGAAGACATCGCGGCGGCGACGCGCGCGCCGTTCTGGTTCCAGCTCTACTGGATGCGCGACCGCGACTTCATGGACCGCCTGATGGACCGCGCCAAGGCGGCCGGCGTCAGCGCGCTGATGCTCACGCTCGACCTGCAGGTGCTCGGCCAGCGCCACAAAGACATCAAGAACGGCCTGACCGCGCCACCCAAACCCACGCTCGCGAACATCCTCAACCTGATGACCAAGCCGCGCTGGTGCCTGGGCATGGCGCGCACGAAGCGCCACGGTTTTGGCAACCTGATCGGCCACGCCAAGGGCGTGAGCGACATGACCTCGCTGTCGACCTGGACCAAGGAGCAGTTCGATCCCAAGCTCGACTGGAACGATGTCGAGTGGATCAAGAAGCGCTGGGGCGGCAAGCTGATCCTGAAGGGCATCATGGACGCGGAAGATGCGCGCCTGGCCGCCGCGAGCGGTGCCGACGCGATGGTCGTCTCGAACCACGGCGGCCGCCAGCTCGACGGCGCACCCTCGTCGATCGAGGCGCTGCCGGCGATTCAGCAGGCGGTCGGCGACAAGATCGAGGTCTGGATGGACGGCGGCATCCGCTCGGGGCAAGACGTGCTCAAGGCCGTCGCGCTCGGCGCCCGGGGCACGCTGATCGGCCGATCGTTCCTCTACGGCCTCGGTGCGATGGGCGAAGCCGGCGTGACCCAGGCGCTCGAGATCATCGCCAAGGAACTCGACATCACGATGGCCTTTTGCGGCCACACCGACATCCGCACCGTCGACCGCGGCATCCTGCTGCCGGGAACGGTGCCGGGCGCCGCACGGGGCACCGCCGCGGGTTGAGTGCTGCCACGGTGAGGCGCTTCGGCTTGGAGTTGCCACTCGCGTGGCGCGTGTACGCGGCGTTTTTTCTCTATGCGTTCGCGATGGGTGGCATTTTCCCGCGGTTGCCCGAGATCCAGCGCTCGCTCGGCGTGGCCGAAGGCGCGTTCGGTCTCGCGCTGATCGGCACGGCCTGCGGCACGATGGTGTCGCTGACCTTCGGCGGCCGCTTGCTCGAACGCATCGGCCACCGCCGCGCGCTGCTCGGGTTGATGGCGTTGCTGCCGGGGTTCTACGCCGCCGCACCGCACGCCAGCGGCCCGGCGATGCTGTTCATCCTGCTGCTGCCGGCGGGCGTGTGCATCGGGGCGGTCGAGATCGTCGTCAACCTCGAAGCCGACCGCGTCGAACACCAGACCGGCGCGCGCTTCATGAACCGGGCGCATGGCTTCTGGAGCCTGGGATTTTTTGTCGCCGGGATGGTCGGCGCGGCGATGTCGCAGCTCGGCGTCTCACCGCAGATGCACCTCGCGCTGATCGTGCCGATCGAGTGGGCCGGCCTGGCGCTGCTGCTCGGCCGCTTCGACGCCGCACCGCATCGCGACACGACCGCGAGCGCACCCGCTGCCGTCCACTTCGCGCGGCCGACCGCCGGCGTGATGGTGCTGGTGGCCGTGGCGCTCTCGGCGATGGTGCTCGAAGGCGCCGGCGCCGACTGGTCGGCGATCTACATGCGCGACGTGTTCGGCGCCGCACCGTTCCTTGCCGGCCTCGCGGTCGCCGTCGGCGCGGGTGCGCAGGCGATCGCGCGGTTCTTCGCCGATCGCTTCGTCGAGAAGCACCAGCCGGTCGCGGTAGCGCGTGTGCTGCTCGGCGTGCTGGGCATCGGCACGCTGCTTGTTTTCACCGCGCCCGCCACTTGGGTCGCACTGCTCGGCTTCGGGCTGATCGGCGTGGGCACGAGCGCGATCTTTCCGCTCGCGATGTCGGCCGCCGCGCAGCGCACCGACCGCGCGCCGGCGACCAACGTGGCAGCGCTGGCGCAGTTCGCGTTCGTCGCGTTCTTGCTCGGGCCGCCGCTGCTAGGCCAGGTGGCGCAGGCGTTCGGCATCCGCTGGGCGTTCGGCGTCGGGCTGCCGCTCATCGCGCTGAGCTTCGTCGCAGCGGCGGCGCTGCGCGCTCGGTAGGCGTACATTGAAGCCGGCGACGTGGAACGCATCGGAGGCTTCGATGAAGTTGCAGCAGTATCAAGACCTCAGGATCTGGCACCTGCGCCAGGGCCACCGGCACCCGGTCGAGCGCGCGCTCTGGGATCTGGTGCTGACGGTCTGGCTGCTCGGTTGGGTCGGCGCCCCGACCGCCTTTTTGCTGCACCTCGGCTGGGCCGAAGTCGGCTGTTTGAGCGTGTTGTTCTTGCCGGGCCTCTATGTCGCTGCGCGGCGCCGGCTGCACAACACGCGCCGGCTGCGCTGCGACTGGATCGTCGCCCTTCGGTAGCTGCGGCTCAAAGTTGGCGCGCCTCGAAGGTGTTGCACTGATCCGGGCTGCCGCCCTCGAAACCGCGCTTGAACCAGCCGACGCGCTGCGCGCTCGTGCCGTGCGTGAAGCTCTCGGGCACGACCTGACCGCGCGACTTGCGCTGCAGCGTGTCGTCGCCGATCTGCGAGGCCGCGTTCAGCGCGGTCTCGATGTCGCCCTGCTCGAGCCGCCAGCCCTGCGCGGCCTGCGAGCGCTTGGCCCAGACGCCGGCGAAGCAGTCGGCCTGCAACTCGAGCCGCACGCTCATCGCGTTGGCCTGCGCCTCGCTGCCGCGGCGCCGTGCAGCGTCGACCTTGTCGCTGATGCCGAGCTGGTTCTGCACGTGGTGAGCGACTTCGTGCGCGATCACGTACGCCTGCGCGAACTGGCCCGGTGCGCCGAGGCGCTGGCTCATCGTGTCGAAGAAGCTCATGTCGAGGTAGACGTGGTTGTCGGCCGGGCAGTAGAACGGCCCCATCGCCGCGTCGCCCTGGCCGCAGCCGGTCGGGTAGCTGCCGCGGTACAGCGTCAGCTTGGGCTGCTGGTAGGTCTTGCCGCCCTCGCGGAACACATCGGTCCAGACCGTTTCGGTGCTGCGCAGCACCTGCGAGACGAACTTGGCCTGCGGGTCACCGGCCGGCGGCCGCGCGGCCGGCGCCGGCGCGGTCTGCGCGACCGGCGATCCGCCACCGCTCAGGGCACCGAGCAGCGTCAGCGGGTTGATGCCGAAGATCCAGCCGGCGACCAGCGCCACTGCGATCGTGCCGATCCCGATGCCGCCCCCGCCGAGGCGAAACCCGCCGCCGCCGCCCCCGCTCGACCCGCGCGCGTCTTCGACGTTCGAGCTTTCGTCCTGGCCATCCATTCGCATGTCGAGTCTCCTGGCGTTTTCAAGTCTTCGGCAAGGTCACGCCGCGCTGGCCCTGGTACTTGCCGCCGCGGTCTTTGTAGCTGGTTTCGCACACTTCGTCGCTCTCGAAGAACAGCACCTGCGCGCAGCCTTCACCAGCGTAGATCTTGGCCGGCAGCGGCGTGGTGTTGCTGAACTCGAGCGTCACGTAACCCTCCCACTGGGCTCGAACGGCGTGACGTTGACGATGATCCCGCAGCGCGCATACGTGCTCTTGCCCAGGCAGATCGTCAGCACGTTGCGCGGGATGCGAAAGTACTCGATCGTGCGCGCCAGCGCGAAGCTGTTGGGCGGGATCACGCACACGTCGGCGGCGATGTCGACAAAGCTTCGTTCGTCGAAGTTCTTCGGGTCGACGACCGTGCTGTAGACGTTCGTGAAGACCTTGAACTCGGGCGCGCAGCGGATGTCGTAGCCGTAGCTGCTGGTGCCGTAGCTGACTATTCTGTTGCCCGCGGCATCGGCGCGAATCTGTCCGGGCTCGAACGGCTCGATCATCCCGGTCGTCTCGGCCATGCGGCGGATCCATTTGTCGCTCTTGATGCTCATGCCTGCTTTTTTCGTGGCTCTGCGGAAGATGCACGGATTGTAGGGATCGCGTTGCGCCGGTCGCGCATCCCGGGCCGCCCTTCGTGTCGCGCGGTGGCATCGATTGGCCTACCATTACGTGTAAGACCTCACCCCACCGGAGACCCGTGATGCGTGCTGCCACCGAACTGCTGACCGGCTACGCCCGATACCACCGGGACCAGCGCAACATCGTCAGCCACTTCGTCGGCGTGCCGATGATCGTGTTCGGGATCGGCGTGCTGCTGGCGCGACCGGGGTTCAGCATCGGCGGCCTGGCGCTGAGCCCTGCGTGGATCGTGTTCGCGCTGACCACCGCGTGGTACCTGACCCGCGGCAGCGTGGTGCTCGGCGTCGCGGTGAGTGCAGGCGTCGGCGCACTGCTGCTGGCGGCGCA
>JANMWQ010000493.1:0-4840 GCA_031394085.1 Rhizobacter sp.
GCAAATCGTTGGGAGTTTCGCGGCGCTTTCAGGGTGACGGGGTCGCTTGTCACCGGTGCGCGGTTCGTCAGCCTCATCCAAGGCTCGGGCCGATCGATCGACAGCGTCTCCGTGGTCGTCTTGCTCGAGCCGATGGCGTGACCGCGGGCATGTGTCGCCCGTCAACCTCGGCCGTGGCGAGCAGCGCACCGCCGCGCCGCCTCCTGTACCCTCGCGGGCTACCCCGAGTTTCCAGGAGACACCGATGAAAGACTTTCCCGCCCGCGAAAAGCTCGACCTGACCGAGAAGGTCGCGCGCTACCTGGTGCTCGCCGGCACGCTCGACAAAAACTCGGCGCCCGACGATTACGACATGGCCAACGAGCTGAGCCTGGAGCTGGCGATGGTGCTGCCGATGGCGGTCTACCGCGCGATGGTCGAGGCGGCGGCGCACCCCGACGGCAAGATCAACCCGGCCACGGTCGCGGTCATGATGCGCAAAGAAATGATGGCCGATGGCGAGGCCGAGCTGCACCCCGAGCAGGTCGTCTTCCACACGCCGGGCGTGACCAGCAAGCCGCGCAGCAAGGCGCATTGACCACGGCGAACTGAAGTCGGCGCCACCGGCGCCGCCCTTTGGGCGATACGGCCAGAGCGCGCCGCGCACGCCGAAGACGAGGCCGTCGGGATCGACCTCGTGGAACGAGTCGTCGCAAACTTTGCCGGCGAGCGTCACGAAGCCGCCGAGGGTCAACCCTTCGCATTCACGGCGCGCGCCGAAGCCCGGGCTGAACAGCAACTGGGAAAGTTTCACGGGTGGCGGTGGGGTTCGGAGCCGCACACTCTGCCGCGCTTTCTGACTTGGCAGCGCACTCGCGAAGCCGGGCAAACGGCGCGTCAATGCGAAGCAAATTTCTGACAAAGCCTGCGGCGCTAAGGTGCATCAGCCGTCAAAGTTTTTGTACAGCAACACCGCCCGGCACGAGTCGAACAGCGCAGGAGAATTCGGATGACGTCACAAGACGGAGAGTTTCTTTTGTCGCAATCGGACCTGAACACGAGCCGAAGCGCTGCCGCATCGTTGCTGCAGTCGAATCTTCACGATGCCACCCAGCTGACACGCCTGCTCGGCAGCGTCTCAGCGACGGGGTCAGCGGACGATCGAGCGGCGCGCATCGTCGGCGTGTTGGAACGCAGCGGTCTCGAACTGAACTCGCGCAACCTGCAGCATGCGATCCGGTTGATGGGCCTGTCGGCGTTGTCGCTGGGCACATTGCCGCCGAGCGCTCAGAAAGTGCGCGAGCTCGCGGCGGCTCACGCAGGGGGGAGCGAGCTTCGACCGCGGGCGGGCGCTGTAGATCGGAGTGGGCAGGCAAGTCCGACGCCCAGAGGCATCTCGGACGCACGCGAACCGTCGACGCCGAGCTTTTCCGCTGAGCGCCGGTTTGTCGACGCGTTCGGTCGCCTCGACACCGGTCGACGATCGATCAGCCCGAATCCACCGGGTGAACCCGAACCCGCGGCGGCGGCGGCATCCGTCTGGAGCAACGAGCGGATCGGTGACGCCGTCGACAGGCTGGCGCGCGAGCGGGGCATCACTGCGCCTGCGCTCATTGCGCTGATGAAGAGCTTTGCGCTCGACCCGTCGATGACGAACGAGCAGCGCGCGCAGTCGCTGAACATCTCGATTTCCACCATCAAGAACTCGCCGGGCACGCTGCGCAAGGCGCTTGCGTCGGAAGAAACGAGTTTGCGCATCCTCGTGGCCGAACGCATCGGCATGCCGTTTTCGGCCATGGTGGCGCGCATCCGGGTTCCCGCAGACCCGGGCGTGCCCCAGCGTGTCTTGAACAAGATCAACCCCAGTCACCGTGAAGGTGTTGCCAGATCGCTGCTCACGGTGCAGCCGGGTACCGGTGCCGACAGCAACATGTACCGGGCGCTCGACGTCATCTTCAACGGCGGTGATTTCTACGCGTCGCGTGGGGGTATCGCCGCGCAGCTGGGCGTGGCAGAGGGCGAGATCGACGGTTCGATTCAGTTTCTGCAGCGGACCTTCGGCGGCAACCGCGTCGCCATGTTGAGCACGATGGGTTTCAGGCACGAGCAGATTCTGTCGATGAACCCGGTCGGTGCGGAAGTGACCAAGCGCTTCGACCCGGCGCTGGGCACCTACTCCGCCACTGAGAGTGCGCTGCGTCAACAAAGGAACCTGCCCGTGACGCGGGAGGACGCCGCCAGACGTTTGCTGCTGATCGGTGTGGGCAACGTCGACGGCATTTACCACCTCAGTTATCGCAACCTGCTCGCCATCGGCATGGTGAGCGACCGTCCCTGGCTGCTGCCTTCGGACGTCAGCAAAGCATTTGCCGACGCCGTGCCGGGCAGCAGCATCTCGGCGGGCACGACAGACGTCGGTCGAGCCTTTCGTGCAGCGCAGGTCGTGCTGGGCCGCGACATTCCGCGCGGTCCTCGCAACGACTTGATGGACCCCGAATACCGCCAACAAATCAACCTGGTGATGTTGCAGGCATTCGGCTTGGGTGCGACGCGCGTTGGCTCAGGCGTGCTCGAACCCATCGCGACCGACTTCACAGTCGGCAGTTGGCCGGCACCGCGCGATCAGCCCGCCGAGCCCGACCGAGCGGCCACGCCGACGAATCAGGGCGGCCGCGAAGCCACGTGGCAGGAGCTGGTCCCGCTGCTGCAACGCCACGTCGTCAAGCTCAGGCAGTGAGCGCACCGATGGGTCTGGCGGTGCCTGCCGGCAACGTGTGAACCTGCTAGCAAGTGAGCCGATCCAAGTGCCCCGCCGGCTTCGACACGGGGCCGCGCTGAAGCACCAGTGGTTCCACCGCGAGGCGCAGTTGCAGCGGATGTCGCTGTAGCGCCAGTGGCAGCCAGCGCGAGCGAGTCGCCATTCAGCGCATTGTTCCCAGCACGGCCGCAGGGCCGTCGAGCCAGCGCCATTGCCCGGGCGCGAGATCGGCCGGCAACGCGAGCACGCCGTAAGCGCTGCGATGCAGTGCATTCACCGTGTTGCCGGTGGCGGCGACCATGCGCTTGACCTGGTGGTACTTGCCTTCGAGCAGGGTCATGCGCAGCGCGTGTGTGCCGGTCTGCTCGGCTGCGGCGGCGCGCACCGGCAGCGGGTCGTCGTGCAGCACGACACCGTGCAAGAGTTCATCGATCTGCTTCGGCGTGACCGCATCGATCGTGCCGATCTCGTACACCTTGGGCACATGCTTTTTCGGCGACGTGAGGCGGTGGATCAGCGCGCCGTCGTCGGTCATCAGCAGCAGGCCGGTCGTGTCTTCGTCGAGCCGGCCGACCGGCTGCAGGCCGCGCACGCGCAGCGGCAGCGGCAGCAGGCTCATCACGCTCGGGTGGTGCTTGGGTTTTTGCGAGCACTCGTAGCCGGTCGGCTTGTGCAGCAGCACCAGCGCCTTCGCGCGGTACGGCCAGAGTTCGCCGCGCACGCCGAACGTGAGGCCTTCGGTGGCTACCTCGTGGAACGGGTCGTCGCAGACCTGGCCCGCGAGCGTCACGTGGCCGCCGAGGATCAGGCCCTCGCATTCGCGGCGCGCGCCGAAGCCTTGGGAGAACAGCAATTGGGAAAGTCTCATGACGGCATTTTCACTGCCACGTCAGAGCATGGGCCGAGCGATCTATCGGCGCGGGCTGCCACCGGTGGGCTGGCATCATGGGCCCCGCTTCTTCCTTACAGGACGAGAAGATGAAAAATTCTGACACAAGCCAAGCGCCGTCGGCCTCGGCGCTCATCTCAAGCAAGCTCGCCGGGCTCGCCGATCTCGGCGACTGGCGCGGTGAAACGCTCGGCCGGATTCGCCAGCTCATTCATGCGGCCGACCCGGATGTCGTCGAGGAATGGAAGTGGATGGGCACGCCCGTCTGGTCGCATGACGGCATCATTTGCACCGGCGAAACCTACAAGGGCAAAGTGAAGCTGACCTTCGCCAAGGGCGCGTCGCTGAAGGACCCGGCCGGTCTCTTCAATTCGAGCCTTGATGGCAACGTGCGCCGAGCGATCGACATCGGCGAAGGGGAGGCCATCGACGAGTCGACCTTCAAGGCGCTCGTTCGCGAGGCGGTCGCGCTCAACGGTTTGCCCAAGCCGAAGCCGCCTAAGAAAGCTAAGCTTTGATTTCGCAAGAGCCCTAGCGTGGGCGTGACACAACCCGAGCCCTCGATCAAGCGGGCGCTGCAGCCGCCGCGATTCTTCACCACGGCCGGCGCTTTTCGCGACTGGCTGGAAGCGAACGCGGCGCGCGCGCCAGAACTGCTCGTCGGCTTTCACAAGATCGGTTCGGGCCGACCGAGCATGTCGTGGTCGGAGTCGGTCGATGAAGCGCTGTGCTTCGGCTGGATCGACGGTGTGCGCAAGCGCATCGACGACGCCACGTACTCGATACGCTTCACGCCCAGAAAGCCGGCATCGATCTGGAGTGCCATCAACATCGCGAAGGTCGCGCAGCTTCAGGTCGAAGGGCGCATGCGGCCTGCGGGGGCCGAGGCATTCGCGAGGCGCACCGAAGCGAGGTCGAAGGTCTACGCTTACGAACGAGACGCGCCGGCTGAGTTGGCGCCGGCCGAGCTGCACGCCTTCAAGCGCGACAAGGCGGCGTGGCGTTTTTTCGAGAGCACGTCGCCGAGCTACCGCAAGGTCGTGCTGCATTGGGTCTGCGGTGCGAAGCGGCCCGAGACCCGCGCCGCGAGGCTCGGCAAACTGCGCGAAGCCTGCGCCGCCGGGCGGCGGCTCGAATGAGCCGCGGCCTCGGGTCGGTCACTTCATTTCACTTCGCCATCGCCTTGTCGGTCACCGCATGCGTCCACGCGGCGG
>JANMWQ010000525.1:0-2802 GCA_031394085.1 Rhizobacter sp.
GCTGTGGGCCATCTATGCCTGCCCGGTGCCGGTGGTCGGGCGCCTCCATGGCGATTGCTATGCGGGCGGCGTCGGCCTGGCCGCGGTGTGCGATGTGCTGGTCGCCGCTGAGGGCGTGAACTTTTGTTTGAGCGAGGCCAGGCTCGGGTTGCTGCCCGCCACCATCAGTCCGTACGTGGTCCGCGCGATGGGCGAGCAGGCGGCGCGCCGCTACTTCGTCACCGCCGAGCGGTTCAGCGCGGCGCAGGCGGCGGCGATGGGCTTCGTGCACGAGGTCGTCGCCGCCGACGCGCTCGACACGAAGGTCGCCGAGATCGTCGACGCGTTGGTCGCCAACGGCCCGATGGCCACGCGCGCCTGCAAGCAATTGGTGCAGGACGTGGCGGGCCGGCCGATCGACGCGACACTGCGCGACGAGACCGCGCGCCGCATCGCCGACATCCGCGCCAGCGACGAAGGCCGCGAAGGCGTGCAGAGCTTTCTGAACAAGCGCAAGCCGAGCTGGCTCGAGGGTTGAAATGACGCGAACTCGTTCGAGGCACGATCGCATCCCCACGGGGGATCGGCCGGCGTACGCGCTGGCCGAGGGGTTGTCATGACCAACCTGCCGATCGACACCGCCAGCCTGCTCGCGATCGCCGCCGCGCTCGGCTGGGCGAGCGGGTTGCGGCTGTACGCGGTCGTGTTCTTCACCGGTCTTGCCGGCCACCTCGGTTGGGTCGAACTGCCAGCGGGCCTGCACCTGCTGCAGTCCACCGTGATGCTGGTCGCGAGCGGCTTCATGCTGTTCATCGAGTTCTTCGCCGACAAGATCCCGGGCCTCGATTCGCTCTGGGACATGGTGCACACGGTGGTGCGCATCCCCGCCGGCGCCGCACTCGCGGCGGCAGTGTTCGGCGCCGATCAATCGAGCTGGGCGATGGCGGCGGCGCTGATGGGCGGCACGCTCGCTGCGACCAGCCATGTCGCGAAAGCCACCACGCGCGCGGCGCTGAACGCGTCGCCCGAGCCGTTCTCGAACATCGCGATGTCGCTCGTCGGCGACAGCGTCGTGCCCGCGAGCCTGTGGTTGTCGTGGGCGCACCCTTCTGTGTTCTTCGCGGCGCTCGCGGTCGCGCTGATCGTGATGGTGGCGCTCACCTGGGTGTTCGCGGGTTTCTTGCGTCGCCTCGCGCGGCGCGTGTCGGGCTGGTTCGGGGCGGGTCGGCCGTCGACCTGAGGTGTATTTCATGATGTTCAACAAAATTCTGATTGCCAATCGTGGGGAGATCGCATGCCGCGTGGCGGCGACGGCCCGCAAGATGGGCGTGCGCACCGTCGCGGTCTACTCCGATGCCGACGCGCACGCCAAGCACGTACTGGCCTGCGACGAGGCCGTGCACATCGGCGGCGCCTCGCCGCGTGAGAGCTACCTGCTCGGCGAGCGTGTGATCGCCGCCGCGCAGGCGACGAGCGCGCAAGCGGTGCATCCCGGCTACGGGTTCCTCAGCGAGAACGCGGCGTTCGCGCAAGCCTGCGCCGAAGCGGGCCTCGTCTTCATCGGCCCACCGCCGTCGGCGATCAAGGCGATGGGGCTGAAGGCCGAATCGAAGCGGCTGATGGCGCAGGCCGGCGTGCCGCTGGTGCCCGGCTACCACGGCGCCGGGCAAGACCCGCAGATGCTCAAGCGCGAAGCCGACCGCATCGGCTACCCGGTGCTGATCAAGGCCAGCGCCGGCGGTGGCGGCAAGGGCATGCGCATCGTCACCCGGGCCGACGAGTTCGACGCCGCGCTCGCCTCTTGCAAGCGCGAGGCGATCAACAGCTTCGGCGATGACGCCGTGTTGATCGTGCGCTATGTGACTCGGCCGCGCCACATCGAGATCCAGGTGTTCGGCGACAGCCACGGCAACTGCGTCTACCTGTTCGAGCGCGATTGCTCGGTGCAGCGGCGCCATCAAAAAGTGCTCGAAGAAGCGCCTGCGCCGGGCATGAGCGAAGCGCGCCGCGCCGAGATGGGCGCGGCCGCGGTGGCGGCGGCGAAGGCGGTCGGCTATGTCGGCGCGGGCACGGTCGAGTTCATCGCCGAGCCGATCAAGCGCATTGCCGACGACGGTTCGGCCGTTGCCGACCTGAAGTTCTTTTTCATGGAGATGAACACACGCCTGCAGGTCGAGCACCCGGTCACCGAAGCGATCACCGGGCTCGACCTGGTCGAGTGGCAACTGCGCGTGGCCGCGGGCGAGCCGCTGCCGCTGCAGCAGCACGAGCTGCGCATTCGCGGCCACGCGATCGAGGCGCGCATCTGCGCCGAGAACCCCGAGTCGAACTTCCTGCCCGCGACCGGCACGCTGCAGGTGCTGCGCTGGCCGGCGCACGTCGGGTTCGCGCGCAACGCCGATGGCGAACCGTTTCACGACGCCGCGCCGGTGCGCGTCGACGCCGGGGTGCGCGAAGGCCATTCGATTTCGCCGTTCTACGACTCGATGATCGCCAAGCTGATCGTTTGGGGCGCCGACCGCGCGCAGGCGCTCGCGCGGCTCGATGCGGCGCTCGCGCAGACGCACATCGTCGGCCTGCACACCAATGTGGCGTTCTTGCGCCGCGTGGCGGCGAGTGCGTCGTTCGCCAACGCCGACCTCGACACCGCATTGATCGAGCGCGAACGCGCCGTGCTGTTCAACGCGGCGCCGCTGCCGATCGAACTCGCAGCGGCGGGTGTCGTCGCGCACACGCTCGCGGCCGAGCGGGCGCTCGAGACGACCGATCCGTGGTCACGCCGCGATGGCTGGCGCCTGCACGGCAACGCCACGCGCCGCTTCG
>JANMWQ010000530.1:0-5859 GCA_031394085.1 Rhizobacter sp.
GTCGAGAAACGGCTGGGGCGACTTGCGTTTTTCGAGTCCGGCGACGACAGCCGCCAGATCCTTGCGCAGCACAGTGATGTCAAGCATGACGCGGCGCGCAGCATGCGCGCGAATGAGCCGGTGGAGCGCGGATTGTAGGCAGTGTGCGGCCGCCAGATGCGATGCCGTCAGGCCATCTGCGCCTGCTGAGGCCGCGCGATCGTGATCACGTGCTGCTGGTGGTTGCCGCCGGCCGCGCGCGCATCGCACAGCACGCGTGATGCGCAATCGGCACAGCGGCCGCACTGCGTCGCGACGCCGAGGTCGAACTGCAGGCACTCCAGGCTGTGCGCCCCGTCGGCCGCAGCCTGCCGAATCTGGTGGTCAGAAATTCTGCGACACACGCAAACGATCATGTTCGTCCTTTGCCCTCTCAGGCACGCGAGCCGCCACGCCGAAGGGCGCGCTAGCTCACCTCACCCATCTGCGACTGCAGATAGTTTTCCAACCCGACCTTGCCGACCAGATCGATCTGGGTTTCCAGAAAGTCGATGTGCTCTTCGGTGTCGTCCAGGATGTGCTGCAGCAGGTCGCGCGAAACGTAGTCGCGCACCGACTCACAGTACGCGATGCCGTCCTTGATGGTCGCCTGCGCGCCGGTCTCCGACTGCAGATCGCAGCCCAGCACCTCGGGCACGTTTTCGCCGATCAACAGCTTGCCGAGGTCTTGCAGATTCGGCAGGCCGTCGAGCATGAAGATGCGGTCCATCAGCTTGTCGGCGTGCTTCATCTCGCCGATCGATTCTTCGTATTCCTTCTTCGCCAGCTTGTCGAAACCCCAGTGCTTGAGCATGCGGTAGTGCATGAAGTACTGATTGATCGCGGTCAGCTCGTTCTTGAGCTGGGCATTCAGATGAACGATGACTTGCGGATCGCTTTTCATGGGGGCTCCGGATGGCTTGGGGATGTCGACACGCGCTTCAGCGAAGCGCACAGCCTCGCGGCGCGTGCGCGCGGCGGCAGGCCGGATTGTGGAGCGACATCTGTGTCATCGGGGCACGCACCAATTGAGGAAAAAAGGCAAAGCAACATTTTTTTGAACAAGCAAGAACCGATTATGATTGCAAATCGTTCGCATTAACAGTCCGGCTTTAAAGCCCTCAAATGCGGTGTGCTCAAACAGGAGGAAGTCAGGTGCTGAACCGCAGATCGTTGGCGTGGTTGACAGGTGTGATGGGTGTATTCAGCGTGGCGCTATTGAGCGCCTGCGGTGGTGGTGGCACATCGGCGCCCGATGCGAGCGTGCCGGCCGCGACGAAGCTGTCGGCGCAGGCCGCACTCGGCGAAAAGATCTTTTCTGACGTGTCGCTCTCGGCCTCGGGCAGGCAAGCCTGCGCAAGCTGCCACAGCCCCGACAACGCACACGCGCCCGCCAACAACCTATCGCTTCAGCTCGGCGGCCCGCTGCTCGCCAGCCAAGGCCGGCGCGTGGCTCCGTCGATCGACTACGCGTCGTTCAACACCGCGTTTTTCTTCGCCGCCGACGGCACGCCCACCGGCGGCTTCTTCTGGGACGGCCGCGCCGCGTCGCTGCAGGAGCAGGCCGGCGAGCCCCTTCTGAACCCGTTCGAGATGGCGAACGCGAGCACCTCCGACGTGATCGACAAACTCTCACGCGCCACCTATGCCGCCGAGTTCAAGGCCGCGTTCGGCGCCGACATCTTCACGCGGCCCGACGACGCGATGGCGCGCGTCAAGCTCGCACTTTCGCAGTACCAAAAGGAAGACACCGAGTTCCGCGCGTTCTCGAGCAAGTACGACGAATTCTTGCGCGGCAAGGTGGCTCTGTCGGATCAAGAAGTCCGCGGCCTCGCGCTCTTCAACAACCCGACCCAGGGCAACTGCATCGGCTGCCATCCATCGGGCAAGAACGCCGACGGCACGTTCCCGCTGTTCACCGACTTCAGCTACGACAACCTCGGCGTGCCGCGCAACCCGGCCATCGCACGCAACGACGACCCCACGTACTACGACCTCGGCCTGTGCGAGCGCGCCGATCTGGCGACCCGCACCGACCTCTGCGGCGCGTTCAAGGTGCCTTCGCTGCGCAACGTCGCGCAGCGCCAGGCGTTCTTCCACAACGGCCGCTTCGGCACGCTCAAAGAGGCGGTCACCTTCTATGTGCAGCGCGACACGAACCCCGAAAAGTGGTACCCGCTGAACGCCGACGGCAGCGTGAAGAAGTTCGACGACCTGCCGCCGCAGCACCACGCCAACGTCAACACCACCGAGGTGCCGTACAACCGCCGGCCCGGCGACGCGCCAGCGCTGAGCGACGCCGAAGTCGACGACGTGATCGCCTTTTTGAGAACGCTGAACGACGGCTACAAGCCCTGACCGTGCTCGACTCCAAACAACAACCACGACACCCGGGAACCACCACCATGAGCTCGAACCGCCCGCGCACCCTGCCCGCGAAAACCCTTTTGGCCGCCTCGCTCGCGCTCGTCGCGAGCGGCGCGTTCGCGCAATCCGCCAGCGAGGTCGAGCTCGCACGCCGGCTCGACCAGCTCGCGACCGAGCTCGCCGCGGTGAAGGCGCAACTCGTGCAAATGCAGCAAGGCCGGCAAGGTCAGCAAAAGGAGACCGCCGTTGCTGTCGCGGTGCCCGTTACGCCGGTGCCGGCAACGGCGCCAGCACCTGCGCCAGCACCGGCCTACTCCGCCTCGCTGCTCGGCCCGGGCACGGTGCTCACGAGCTACGGCGAGATCAACTACAACCGGCCGACGCGCCAGAACCAGAACACGCAGGTCGACTTGCGCCGCTTCGTGCTCGGCTACCAGCACCGCTTCAGCGAGAAGACCAAGGTCGTGGCCGAGCTCGAAGTCGAGCACTCGGTGTCGTCGGCCAGCGATCCCGGCGAAGTCGCCATCGAGCAGGCCTATATCGAGCAGCAAGTCACGCCGATGTGGTCGGTTCGCGCCGGCCTGTTCCTGCTGCCGGCCGGGCTGCTGAACGAAAACCACGAGCCGACCGCGTTCTACGGCGTCGAGCGCAATTTTGTCGAGACCGCGATCATTCCGAGCACCTGGCGCGAAGGCGGGTTGCAGCTCGTCGGCAACTTCGACAACGGCCTGACGGTGCAGGGCGGCGTCACGACCAGCTTCGACCTCAACAAGTGGGATGCGGCTTCGACCGAAGGCAAAGAGTCGCCGCTCGGCTCGATCCACCAGGAGCTCGCGCTCGCGAAAGGCCACGACCTGGCCGTGTTCGGCGCGCTCAACTGGCGCGGCATCCCCGGTTTGCTGATTGGCGGCTCGCTGTTCACCGGGCAGGCCACGCACGCACAGGCGGTCGACAAGGCGCGCATCACGCTCTGGGATATCCACGCCCGCTGGACGCCCGGCCGCTGGGATTTCTCGACCGTCTACTCGCGCGGCACGATCTCGAACACCGCGGCGCTGAACGCGGCACTGGTGGGCCACCCGACGCTGATCCCAAAGTCTTTCGACGGCGTTTACGTGCAGGGCGCGTACAAGGTCTGGTCGAACGAAGACTACGCACTCTCGCCGTTCGTGCGCTGGGAGCAGTTCAACACCGCCAAGGCGTATGCCGACCTCGGCGCCGGCTTGACGCCGGAGTCGGGTCGGGCCGAGCGCGTCGTCACGGTGGGTGCGAACCTGTTGGTCGGGCAGGGCGTCGTGCTGAAGGCCGACTACCAGCGCTTTCGCGAGAACGCCGACCTGAACCGCGTCAACCTCGGCGTCGGCTGGAGCTTCTGATGCGCATCGTGCTGGCCGCCGCGGTCACGGGCTCGGTACTCGCCGCGGCAGCCGCACCGACGAGCGCGTTCGCGGTCGACTACCTCACCGCCGACCAGGCCGCGAAACTGATGTTCCCCGACGCCGATGCGTTCGAGGCGCGTAACGTGACGCTCGATGCCGCGCAGTTGCAGCAGCTCGACGCCCAAGGCGTGCGCGGCCGTTCGGTGAACTGGCCGGTGCGAGCCGCGAAACGCGCCGGCGCGACGCTCGGCTTCGTCGTCACCGATGAGGTGATCGGCAAGGTCGAGCTGATCGGATACGCCGTGGGCATCGCGCTCGACGGCAGCATCAGACAGGTCGAGATCCTGTCGTACCGCGAGAGCCACGGCTTTGAGATTCGCCTGCCGGCCTGGCGCAAGCAGTTCGTCGGCAAGGGTGGCGCTTCCACGCTGCGCGTCGGCGACGACATCGCCAACATCAGCGGCGCGACGCTGAGCTGCAACCACGTGACCGACGGCGTGCGGCGCATCGTGGCCGTCGTTGCACTCGCGCGGCGCGACGGCACGTTGGCGTGACCGGATGAGCGCGCGCCTCGATGCACCGGCCCCGTGGCTGCGGCGCGCGCAGCCGCTGCTCGGCACGCTGGTCGAGGTCGGCGTGCAGGGCGCGGGCGCTGAGGCGCACGCGGCGCTCGACTCGGCCTTCGGCGCGGTGCGCGACGTGCAAGCGTGCCTGTCGCGCTTCGAGGCCGACAGCGACCTCGCGCGCTTTCACGCGCTGCGGCGCGGTGAGTCGATGACGATGCGCGCCGCCACGCAGCAAGTGTTGGCCGCCGCACGCGAGCTGCAACACGCCAGCGGCGGCGCGTTCGACATCAGCCTCGGCAGCGCGCCCGACGGT
Organism: Rhizobacter sp.; assembly: GCA_031394085.1. Taxonomy (GTDB): domain Bacteria; phylum Pseudomonadota; class Gammaproteobacteria; order Burkholderiales; family Burkholderiaceae_C; genus LMDS01. Next base: position 4,644 of record JANMWQ010000530.1, read on the forward strand.
TGGCGCTGCGAAGGCGACCGCCTGCACAAGCTCGACGACGCGGTGCGCCTCGACCTTGGTGGCATCGGCAAGGGCCATGCGGTCGATTGCGCGGTGGCGGCGTTGATCGCCAACGGCTGCACATCGGGTTGGGTGAATGCCGGCGGCGACTTGCGCGCCTTTGGCGACGCGGAGTTGCCGATCCACCTGCGCGACGAGCGCGTCGGCGGCACGCGAGCGTTCGCCTCGCTGCGCGACGGCGCTTTCGCGACCAGCCACAGCGACCGCCACAGCCGGTCGCAAATCGATGCCCGCGCGGGCCGCGGCCCAGTGCGCGCGCACGTCAGCGTCGCCGCGCCGCTGTGCCTCTGGGCCGACGCGCTGACCAAGGTGGTCGCGATCAGCGGCGACAATGCGCACCCGCTGCTGGCGCGCTTCGGTGCGCAGGCTTGGCTTCACTGAACGAGCCGCCGAACACGCGATACGACGCACTCGATCACTCCGAGAACTCAAATGAAAATTCTGTTGGTCATTGTTGCGATTGCGATCGGCGCATGGTGGTACTTCGTCGGTGGCCGCAAACTCGCTGAAGCAGATGTCAGAGGCTTCTACCAAGCGCATGAAGCGGCCACACTCAGCAGGCAACCCGACGAGCTTTGTGCGCTTCTCGCCGACGGGTTCGAGGCGAGCGGCTCGGTCGCCATGGGGGGCGCGAGCCTAGCGAGCTCGCAGACGAAGAATCAAACCTGCGATGGTTATCGTGACTTGTACGCAGCATGGGAAAAGCTCGGCGAGAAGATGGGCGGCACGGTGCAGCTGGACTCCAACTACGAGGTCAGCAACATCAAGATCGCCGCCGACGGCAAGTCGGCGATCGCGGAGGTCTCGAGTTCGCTCGATGTCGCCGGGTCGATCATGAACATCAAGTCCCGCACCAAGGACACGCTGATCCGGAGAAACGGCAAAGTGCTGTTGCTCCGGACCGAAGGCGCAGGCTCCGTCGGCACCGGCTCGTAGACATTGCTCGGTAAGCGCTGACGCACTCCGTTCGAGCCGACAGCCTCCGGCAAGCCATGGTCCGCCCTCCCCACCCCGCCACCCACCACGCCCACCGCCTTGTCCGCTGGCAGCGTCTCGCGCTGTACCTGACCGGCGCCGGGCTGCTGTTGACCGGCGCGGCGTGGCTGGCGGTTCACTACAGCATCGGCGCCGGTGCGGGTGAGCTGCCGCACCCGCT
>JANMWQ010000583.1:0-5844 GCA_031394085.1 Rhizobacter sp.
TGCCGTTGTCGACGACGACCACGATCAGCTTGCCGATGCCGGTGCCGGCGCGGTAGCCGGTCGCGGTGGCGAGCTCTTGCCCGGTCATCAGGAAGTCGCCGTCACCCGCGATGTTGATCGCGGTGCGCCCGGGGTACAGGATGGATGCCGCGACCGCAGCCGGCACGCCGTAGCCCATCGCACCCGATGTGGGCGCGAGTTGCGTGCGGCCGCCCTTCTGCATTCCCGGATAGCGGTAAAAGCGATGCAGCCAACCACTGTAGTTGCCGGCACCGTTGGTCAGCACGCTGTCGGCAGGCGCGAGGCGCTGGATCGTCTTGACGAGCTCGGCCATGTCGAGCGGCTCGACCGGCGTCGGCGCGTGGTTCGCCTCGTAATCGGCGTGCGCGCTGGTGGTCCATTCATGCCACGGCAACGACGGCGGCGGCGACAACCCTTCGAGTGCCTTGGCCGCACAAGCCATCGCCGATTGCAGCATCAGGTCGGCGGCGTAGACGCGGCCGAGTTCCTCCGGCCCGGCGTGGATGTGGATCAGCTTCTGCAGCGGCCGCGGCGCGCGCAGGAGCGTGTAGCCACCGGTCGTCATCTCGCCCAGCCGCGGGCCGACGGCGAGGATCAGGTCGGCTTCGGCGATGCGTACGCCAAGCTTCGGGTTGATGCCGATGCCGACATCGCCTGCGTAGTTCGGGTGGCCGTTGTCGAACAGGTCTTGCCGGCGGAACGCGCAGCCCACCGGCAGCATCCAGTTCTCGGCGAAACGCTGCATCGCGTCGCAGGCCGCTGCGTCCCAGCCGCTGCCACCGACGATCACGAACGGCCGCTCGGCCGCCAGCAGCAGCGTGCGCACCGCGCGCAGCGCACCCGGTGCGGGCCATGCCAGCGCGGGCTCGACACGCGGCAGAACCGGGGCATCGGTCAGCGCCGTCAGCATGTCTTCCGGCAGCACCAGCACGACCGGCCCCGGCCGGCCCTGCATCGCGACGTGAAAGGCGCGCGCGATGTATTCGGGCAGCCGCGCCGGGTCGTGCACCTCGCCGACCCACTTGGCGAAGCCGAGCGTGCCGGGGCCGAACACCTGGCGGTAGTCGAGCTCCTGGAACGCCTCGCGGTCGCGCTGGTCGCTCGCGACCTGGCCGATGAACAGGATCATCGGCGTGCTGTCCTGGAACGCGGTGTGCAGGCCGATGCTCGCGTTCGTCGCGCCCGGCCCGCGCGTCACGAAACAGATGCCCGGCCGGCCGCTCAGCTTGCCTTGCGCCTCGGCCATGAAGGCGGCGCCGCCTTCGTGCCGGCAGGCGATGAAGCGGATCGACCCGCGATGTTCATAGAAGCCGTCGAGCACTGCCAGGTAGCTCTCGCCCGGCACGCCGAACACGGTGTCGATGCCTTGCGCGATCAGCGCTTCGACGAGCAGGTGCCCGGCGGGGCGGGCGACGGTGGGGGTGGTCATGACGGCGGCGTGCGAGCGATGAAGCCGGCAGTGTGCCTTGATCGGGAACCAGCGCCGCGCGACCCTGCCCAGCGCTGCGTGATCAGGTGGGCGCAGCCACCAGGCTCGTGCGCCGCGCCCTGCCGACGTTGAACGCGTTGACGATCAGCACGCCCTGCACGATCGCGATGCCGAGCCACACCAGATTCGGGCGGCCCATGTCCATCAGCGTGCCGAACAACAGCGGCGCGATGGCCTGGCCGATGTCCAGCCCCGAGTAGACGACGCCGTAGACGCGCCCGGTCGCGTTCGGCGGCGAAGCGCGCTTGACGATCAGGTCACGCGACGGCCCGGCGATGCCGGCGCCGAAACCCATCGCACCGAACAGCACCGGCACCGCCAACGCCGGGATGTCGACGAAGCCGATCACCAACGCGATCAGCGCGGCGGTGCCGAAACCAGCGCCGATGATGCGTTCGCAGCGTGCCGGGTCGGCCGCGAGAAAGCCACCGGCGACCATGCCGCCGGCGCTGCAGACCATGTAGATCGTCAGGCACATCGCGGCCCGGTCGATCGGCACGTTGTGCAGCAGGCGCGCGGCTTCGGGTGCGAAGAGTTGCACGCCACTCAGCGCCATGGCATAGAACAGGAAGAAGCCGAAGCACATCCACACCGCCGGCAGCTTCATGAAGGCGAAGCTGTGCTCGGCGGGGGCTGCGGCGGTCGCCTTCGGTGGCGGCACGCGGTCGAGCACCAGTTGCACGCGGTTGAACCACAGCAACGCGAGCACCGTGAACGCGAGCGCGCCCGCACACATCAATGCCACGCGCCAGCCATAGGCAATCGTCAGTGGCACCAGCATGGCTGGCGCGAGCGCCCAGCCGAGGCTGCCGGTGATGCCGTGCACGCTGAACGCATGGCCGAGGCGCGACGGGTGCACCTTTCGGTTCAGCAACGTGTAGTCGACCGGGTGGAACACGCCGTTGCCGGTGCCCGCGACGACCGCGAACATTGCGAGCATCGCGTAGCTGTGGCTGGCCGCGAAACCGAACGCCGCCGCCCCCAACAGCGTCAACCCGCCGAACAGCACCGGCCGCGGCCCGAAGCGGTCGACGATGAAGCCCGACGCCGCCTGCACGATGCACGAGACGACGAAGAAGATCGTCATCAGCAGACCGAGCTCGGCGTAGCTCGCTGCGAACTCGTCTTTGAGCCACGGAAACAACGGCGCGAGCAACAGTTGGCTGAAGTGGCTGATCAGGTGAGCGATGCCGACGAGGCCGATCAGTCGTGCGTCGTCGCGGGCGGGGTGGATCGAAGGCGGGCGGGCGGTGAGCGAAGTCATGGCGAGGAGCTTCAAGGCAGTTCGCAATTTTAGGCACCGCGAACCTTCCCGAGTGACGACCTGCAACATCGGTTGCAGGTTTTTGAAAGACGAAGGGCTATGCGCAGAATCGACGCGCCCGTAGACTGCTGGGCAGACCTCGAGTGCCCGTTTGGAGAACCCTGTGCTCACATCGCTGTTCGGTGACCTGGCCCCTTCCAACGGCCCCAAACCCGCCACAGCTGAGGCGGGCGATGCCGGCTTCGCGGCCACCGCGATCATGGAATCGGTGGCCACCGAGGTCAACGCGCGCGGCCAGATGGTCGACCGCCATTCGCACGATCTCGTCGTCACCGGCTCACCGGCACAAGCGATCCGCGAGCACTTCGCCAACACCCGCGCCGACCTCGACACCGCGAGTTCGCTGATCACGCTGCTCGACCCGGCCGGCGTGTGGGCATCGGCGGTGATCAAGGCGCTCTCGGACGCCGGCGGTCGCCCGATCGAGCGCCTGCACTTGCGCGAGCACGCCACGCTGCGCACGCTCGCCACGATCGAGCGCACGACCCTCGCGCGCCGCGACGAAGAGACGCTGCGCGTCTACCACGCCGACGTGCGCGCGCCCGGCAGCGAGAACGCCGAGATCCCGGTCGCGCTGATGGAGCGCAGCCAGATGACGACCGTCATCATCGGCCCGTTGCAGCCCCACGCAATCGATGCGCTGCTGGCCGCTTTGCACGCTGCCGCGATGCTGCCCACCTGGCGCTGCCCGAACCTGCTGTTCATGTTGCCGCCGAACGCGGTCTGGATCGCCAACAAGGTCAGCGCGATCGGCTGGCCCGGCCGCCTGCACGTGCACGTGCTGAGCGAGTCGATGAGCGGCGCGTCGTCGGTCTGGAACGCGATGCTCGGCATGTGGAACCGGATTAAGGCGCAGCCCGGCTGGGATTCGGCCGAAAGCCCGTCGCCGATCGACGCGAGCCATGTTCCGATCAAGCTCGGCGAGCTGGGCAACGCCAGCCCGGCGCCTCAACTCAAGTTGTTGCTGGCGGCGCAGCGACCGGTGATGCGTACCAACCGCAGCGCACTCGATCCGGCGAACGCCCGGGCGGCGCTGGCCGGCATGCTCGCGATGGACGGCCTGATCGGCTGCGCCATCGTCGACTCGGCCACCGGCCTGGTGCTCGCGCGCGAGATGCGCCCCGAGCCCGTGGTCGACATGGACCTCGCCGCAGCCGCCTCTGCTCAGGTACTGCGTGCACACCGGCAAGCCGCCCGCAGCATGGGGCTGGGCGAGCAGGTCGACGAGGTGATGACGAGCGCCGGGCCGCGCCAACAGGTGATGCGCACCGTGTCGCGCCACCCGGATCTGTTCTTGGTGGCGCTGCTCGACAAGCACCGAACCAACCTGGCACTGGTGCGATTCCGGTTGATGGAGATCGAGCGCGGTTTGCTGTAACCCTGGATGCGCTTCTTGCAGGTTTGCTCGGCGGTCGCGTCGCGGCGCGCGAAGACCATGAGCCGACAACCCTGCAAGGCATCGGCCCCGACCTCGTGCTGCGTGGCGTACTTCACCCCCGTTTGGCCATCGAACAGCTTTTCTTCCTCGATCACCGCGAGGCAGTTCGCCAGCAACGCGGGCTTCATCTGACTTTGACCAGCTCGACCCGGCGGTTCTTGGAGCGGCCTTCGTCGATACGGTTGTCGGCGACCGGCACCTCGGCACCGAACCCCTTTGCGCCGAGCCGGGCCGCCGTCACCCCCTGAGCCACGACGGCTTTCATCACACTGCGGGCGCGCTCGGCCGACAGCGACTTGTTGGCCGCTGCCGCGCCGACGTTGTCGGTATGCCCCTCGATCGACAGCTTCAGGGCCGGGTCGCTTTTCATCAGCGCGGCGATCTGGTCCACCGCGGCCACACCATCGGCCTTCAACTCAGCCTTGTTGGTGTCGAAGTTGATGTAGAGCGTCGCGACGCCCTTGGCCTTGATCTCTTCGCCCAACGCACCCGCCTTGACCTCCTGCACCATCGCCTTCGGCTCGACGAAGGTGAGCGAGTACCACTGCGGGCTGTTGATGTAGAGCACCACGGTGCGCGGCGCGGCACCGGCCCGCGGCAACTGGAACAGGTGGTGGGCGCCGGCGACGTCACCCGAGGTGGGGTCGAAACCGACATTCAGCTGGCGGCCGCCGAGTTTGGCGATCGCAGCGGCATAGTTGCGGTACACCGCGAGGTTGGAGGTCGCCTCTTTCTCATCGATGTACTGGATGACGGTGACGCGCCCTTCGTAGATCAACGGAATTTGGCGCCGGCGACCTTGCCCTTGACCTCGAAGTCCTGGAGCGCGACCGCGTCGAATTCCTTGACGGTCTTCTCCAAGATGCCGTAGCCGGGCATGCGCGACAACAGCGGGTTGTCCTTTCCGTCGCCGGCCCGTTCGGCGGAGCTCGCGCCGAACACGGTGAACGTCAACAGCAGCGCCAGCAAGAGGCGAATCGATGACAGTTTATGCACGTGAGCGTCCTGAAACGCCGAACAATACAACAGCGCATCCCGCGACCAATTTGGCTCAGCGCGCCGCATCGACACCCTGGTTCGCCAGTGCATCGGCGCGCTCGTTGCCCGGGTCGCCCGAGTGGCCCTTGACCCAGCGCCATTCGACCTGATGCAGGTTGCGCAGCGCATCGAGGCGCTGACACAGCTCGGTGTTCTTCACCGGCTTCTTGTCGGCGGTTTTCCAGCCGCGCTGTTTCCAGCCGTGAATCCACTCGGTGATGCCTTTGCGCACGTACTCGCTGTCGGTGTGGACCGTGACATCGCAGGTGCGCTTGAGCGAGTTCAGCGCCTCGATCACGGCGGTGAGTTCCATGCGGTTGTTGGTCGTCATCAGCTCGCCGCCGAACAGCTCCTTCTGATGTTCGCCGGTGCGCAACCACGCGCCCCAGCCACCGCGGCCGGGGTTGCCTTTGCAGGCGCCGTCGGTGTAGATCACGACGTGCGGGCGCTGGATCGCCGGTGCGGCGGTGTCGGTACTCATGCGGGTTCGCGCTCGATTTCCTGACTGTGGTGGGCCGCGACGACCGGCGCCGG
>JANMWQ010000589.1:0-1908 GCA_031394085.1 Rhizobacter sp.
CACAGCAGCAGCTCGTGTTCCCGGTTCAGGATCACGACCCCACAACTCAGACGCTTTGGATTGAAGAACGACATGACGACACCCGGGCGAACGCCCCGAGTCTGGCACGGGTGCGCGTTTGCGATCGAACGAACAGCCAGCAAAAACCGTGCGAGATCGCGCGGGCTCAGGCTTTGCGACCGGCCGCGGCCTTCTTGGCAACGGGGGCTTTGACGGCAGGCTTCCTCGTGGTCGCCTTCTTTGCGGTCACCTTCTTCGCCACCGCCGGCGTTGCCGCCGCGACGATCGCCTCGTGTCCGCGCATCAGCGGCTCAGCGCGCGCCGCGCCGCGTGGCGGGCCGGCCATCAATATCGCCTGCGCGCGCTCGTAGTACATCTGCCGATCAGCCAGACCGTTGGTGCCCCCGTTGATGCGTTTCGTGATCGCGATGAACTGGCCCGCATCGGCGAGCTCGTTCAAGCCGTTGCGCTGCCAGAACAGGCCCGCGGTAGCGAACGCAATGTCAGGGGCGGCAGCGCGCGTCGGGTCGGCCGTGAGATCGATGCCGAGCAACGCGCCGTAGGTCTTGTAGTTGAAGCGCCCGGTGATCTGGATCGGCCCGCGGCCCATAAAGCGTTTGCCGTCGCCCGGTTGCGTGTTGCCCAGGCGCTTGGCCAGGTCGCCCGGCGGCTCGTAGCGCAGTTGCGCGGCAGTCGGCCCCCAGATCTCCTGCATCCAGCGGAACTCGCCCGACTCGTGCGCGAGCTGCGCGATGAAGGCCGCGCTGCGCAGCTTGGTGTCGATGCCGCAGGCCGCCATCGCAGCGTTCAGCGGCGTCAGATAGAGCGCACGCTTGGCCGCGGCGAGGTTGGGCATGAACTGCTGGAGTTGGGTGTCGGTGAACATCGTCGGTTCCTCTCGACCCGCAACGGGCCTCGCCGCATGTGACCACAGCCGCCGGCCCCGATTAATCCCTAAAAGTGGGGCCGCCGGCACTTCAGAGCGCCAACGGCGCGCCGATAAACCCGGACACCGCTGAACGGAGTACCTGCCATGTCGAGCTGGATTCAACGCATGGGCGCCCTGTTCGGCGGCCCGACGGCTGAACCTGCCGTGATCGCGCCGCGCCCCCGCACCCGACCGACCGCGCCGACGCGCCCGCGCGCTGCCGCGGTCGCGGCCGTGGCGCAGCCGCAGCCGCCCGACACCGAATCCCCGGTGTTCGCCGAATCAGCGATCCCCGACCCGCAAGTCCCGTTCTTCGAGTGGCTGCTCGGCACCAGCACCACGCCCGCGGCTGCGCTGCTGCCGCACGAACACCGCCTGCTCGCCCACCTCGATGCTGTGCTCGCGGCCGACAGCGCGCGCTCCGAGTTGCTGCCGCGCTCGCCGGCAGTGATCCCGCAGCTGATGAACAGCCTGCGCGACGAAGGCCAGTCGGCGAACGCGCTGGCCGACCGCGTTGCCAAAGACCCGAACCTGGTGGCCGAGGTGATCCGCCTCGCCAATGGCGTGCTCGCGCGCGCGGCCGAGCCGGTCAGCGATTTGTCGCAGGCGATCTCGCGGCTCGGCACGCAGGGGCTGCGCCGCGCGATCGCGGGTGTCGTGCTCAAACCGATCTTCGACGCGCCCGCCGATTCACTCTCGGGTCGAGCCGCGCCGCGTTTGTGGCTGCACTCAGAAGCGAAGGCCGCCGCATGCATGCGCCTGGCCGGTGCCGCCGGGCTCGATCCGTTCGAGGGCTACCTCGCTGGCCTGATGCACAACATCGGCTGGACCGCGGCACTGCGCGCGCTCGACAAGGCCGAGGGCGGCACGCCCTCGCAGTTCAGCCATGCCTTCGTGCAGGCCTTCGAAGCACGCCGCGAGATGTTTTTCGCGCTGCTGGTGATGCCGTGGCAATTGACGGATTCGCTCACCGCACTGGC
>JANMWQ010000645.1:0-1601 GCA_031394085.1 Rhizobacter sp.
CCAGAAGCACAGGTCTTCGGGCGTGCCGACGAGTTCCTGCACCGCCTTGCCGACGAGTTCGGCCGGCGTCATCGCCATCAGCTCGCCGGCGGCATGGTTCGCTGCAACGACGCGCAACCCGGCCGCGTCGACCAGCCAGACGGCGTCGAGCATGGCCTCGATCAGCCGCGACCAGGTCGCGAGCGGTTCGGTGAGCGGTGGGCCGGCCACGGGGTCGCGGTTCACATCGACCCGATCACGTCGCGTCGTCCGCGTCGTCCGCGGGCGCAAGCGGCTCGAAGAAGTAGGCGACGCGCGGGCGCGGCGCGAGGTATTCGAGCGAAGCCACAGGCAGTTGCGATGGCTTGATGCTGCGGCGGATGCCGATGCCCTGGGTCGATTCGAGGTCGACGATCAGCGCTTCGTCGCGCGGCACACCGGGTTCGTGCACCAGCACGCGGGGTTTGAGCGGCCGGGTCGAGTTGACGGCCACGACCATCGCGTAGCGGTCGTCGGTGAGCTGCACGGTCGAGCCCGCCGGGTACACGCCCATCATGCGGATGAAGGCACCGAGGATCGCGGTGTCGAACTTGTTCTTGCCCTGCGCGAACAGCAGCGAGAGCGACTCGTGCGGCGTGAGCGCGCGCGCGGCGAAGTTCGGGTTGCACAGGTTGTCGTAGCGGTTGACGAGCGAGACGATGCGCGCCGCGGCCGTCATGCGGTCGGTGTTGAGCCGCAGCGGAAAGCCGCTGCCGTCGGCATGCTCATGGTGCTGCGCGATCACCAGCGTCGCGCCGGACGACAGGCCCATCTTGCGCGCATGGCCGACGCCGTGTGCCACGTGTTCTTCGTAGAAGCGCAGCTCGGAGCCGCTGAAGCCTTCTTCGCGGTGGCGCACGCGTTCGGGCAGGTCGAGCTTGCCGATGTCGTGCAGCATCGCGCCGACGCCGAGGTCGAGCATGTCGGCGTCCGAAAGGCCGAAGGTGCGGCCCATCAGCAACGAGATGATCGTGACGTTGAGCGCGTGCACCCCGGACTTGTCGCCAGCGGCGTCGGTCAGCAGCCGGATGCAGAGCTCCCGGTCGCCGACCATCTTGCCGACCAACGCCTTCGAGAGCTGCTCGGCCTTCGCGCCGGCTTCGGTCGGGTGGCTCTGCACCAGATCGGTCAGTTGCTTGCAGTCGCGCGACGCCTCGGCGAACTGGCGCTCGCAAAGCTGCAGCGCGGCGCGCTGGCCGGCGAGCTCGCGCTTGCGAACCTGGCGCGCGAGGATCTCAGCCGATTCGGGCACTGCTGGCGCGCCGTTCGACGATTCAGCCGGGGTGTTCGTGGTGTTCGTGGCGAGAGGAAGACGCGCGGATGGCGCGGCGGCTTCTGGGTCATGCGCTGATGGCGCGCCCGCGTCGCCCTGCGATCCGCCGTCGAGCGGAGCCGGCCCGGTCCAGCCAGTGCGCTCGGCCGACGCCAGCGCGTCGCTCTGTGTCGGGCTCCAGCGCACGCGTTGCAAGCCAAGCGAGCGAATCGTCGCGATCTGCTCGTCGTTGGCGATTCTGAAGCTGCCGAGCGGAAACGGATGCGACATCCAGCTCATGTCGAGGTGCACGAACATACCGACGCACAGG
>JANMWQ010000662.1:0-4036 GCA_031394085.1 Rhizobacter sp.
TCGGCGCCGCCGGCTCGATGATCGTGTACCGCCAGAGCCATGTGAAGGCGGCGGGGTTCGACACCTTCCCGAAGGACACGGCGGGTTTCCTCGCGTTGCACAAGGCGCTGAAGGAGACGGGCACGCCCGGCGGCTATGCGCTCGGCAACGCGACCGGCGACAGCCTGTGGACCAACTGGCTGATCTGGTCGCACGGCGGCAAGCTGGTCGATGCGAGCAACAAGGTCGTGATCGACAGCGCCGAGACGATCAAGGCCCTCGAATACGCCAAGGAGCTGTACGCGACCTTCATTCCCGGCACGTTGTCGTGGCTCGACCCGAACAACAACAAGGCGTTTCTCGACAGCCAGATCAGCGTCACCAACAACGGCATCTCGATCTACTACGCCGCGAAGAACTCGAAGGACGACAAGATCAAGGAGATGGCGGCCGACATCCAGCACGCGTCGTTCCCGATCGGGCCGGTCGGCACGCCGACCGAGTCGCACCTGTTCTTTAACCAGATGATCATGAAGTACACCAAGTACCCGCAGGCCGCGAAAGAGTTTTTGCGTTTCATGATGGAGCAAGAGCAGTTCGAGCCCTGGCTCACCGGCGCCGGTGGCTACATCGCGCAGCCGCTCGCGGCCTACGAGAAAGCATCGGTCTGGACCGCCGACCCGAAGAACACGCCGTACCGCGACGCCGTGAAGAACATGCGGCCCTCGGGCTACGCCGGCAAGCTCGGCTACGCGTCGGCCGGCGCGGGCGCCGACTTCATCGTCTGCAACATGGTGGCCGAAGCCGCGAGCGGCGCGAAGACACCTAAAGAAGCCGCCGAGCGCGCCCAAAAACGCGCTGAGCGGTACTACAAGGTCTGACATGCTCGAGAGGTTCCAGAACAACAAGAACGCCCTCGGCTGGGCGTTCATGTTGCCGGCCACGGTGCTGCTGCTGCTGTTCCTGACCTACCCGTTGGGGTTGGGCACCTGGTTGGGGTTCACCGACGCGAAGATCGGCCGCGCCGGCGAATGGATCGGTCTCGAGAACTTCAGCTTTCTGGTCGGCGACAGCGTCACGCAGCTCGCGCTGTTCAACACGCTTTTCTACACCATCGTGGCGAGCATCGCGAAGTTCGGGCTCGGCCTGTGGCTGGCGATTCTGCTGAACAAGCGGTTGCCGTTTCAGAGCTTCTTTCGCGCCGTGGTGCTGCTGCCGTGGATCGTGCCGACGGCGCTCTCGGCGATCGCGTTCTGGTGGATCTTCGACGCGCAGTTCTCGATCATCAGCTGGGTGCTGGTGAAGATGGGCTTGATCGACCGCTACATCGACTTTCTCGGCAACCCGTGGAACGCACGCATCTCGACCATCATCGCCAACGTCTGGCGCGGCATCCCGTTCGTCGCGATCTCGCTGCTCGCCGGCCTGCAAACGATCTCGCCGACCTACTACGAAGCCTCGGCGATCGACGGCGCCACGCCGTGGCAGCAGTTTCGCCACATCACGCTGCCGCTGCTCACGCCGATCATCGCGGTCGTGATGACGTTCTCGGTGCTGTTCACGTTCACCGATTTCCAGCTGATCTACGTGCTCACGCGCGGTGGCCCGCTGAACGCCACGCACCTGATGGCCACGCTCGCGTTCCAGCGCGCGATCTCCGGCGGCGCGCTCGCCGAGGGCGCCGCGATCGCCACACTGATGGTGCCGTTCCTGCTGGCGGCTGTTCTGTTCAGCTACTTCGGTCTGCAGCGCCGCGCGTGGCAGCAGGGCGGCGACAAATGAGCCCTCCGCAATGAGCAACGGCAAGACAGACGATTCGAGCGGGATGGATTTCCTGCAGTCGATGTCGCGCCGCTGGGTCACGGTCTACATCCCGATCGTGCTGTTCGTGATCGTGCTGCTGTTTCCGTTCTACTGGATGGCGATCACCTCGTTCAAGCCCGACAACGAATTGCTCTCGCGCGACGGCAACCCGTTCTGGATCGTCGGGCCCACGCTCGCGTTCCAGCGCGCGATCTCGGGTGGCGCGCTGGCCGAAGGCGCGGCGATCGCGACATTGATGGTGCCGTTCCTGCTGGCGGCTGTTCTGTTCAGCTACTTCGGCCTGCAGCGCCGCGCGTGGCAGCAGGGCGGCGACAAATGAGCGATCCGAAATGAGCAACAGCAAGACAGACGATTCGAGTGGCATGGACTTCCTGCAGTCGATGCCGCGCCGCTGGGTCACGGTCTACATCCCGATCGTGCTGTTCGTGATCGTGCTGCTGTTCCCGTTCTACTGGATGGCGATCACCTCGTTCAAGCCCGACAACGAATTGCTGTCGCGCGACGGCAACCCGTTCTGGATCATCGGGCCGACGCTCGCGCACTTCGAGAAGCTGCTGTTCAAGACCGAGTACCCGGCGTGGCTGTGGAACACCGTGATCGTCTCGGTGGTCTCGACCGCCATCTCGCTCGCCGCCTCGATCCTCGCGGCCTACGCGATCGAGCGGCTGCGTTTTCAGGGCGCCAAACCAGCCGGTGGTGCGATCTTTTTGGCCTACCTGGTGCCGCCGTCGATCCTGTTCATCCCGCTCGCGGCGATCGTCGTCAAGCTCGGCCTGTTCGACACGCGCATGGCCCTGATCCTGACCTACCCGACCTTCCTGATCCCGTTCAGCACGTGGCTGCTGATGGGCTACTTTCGCTCGATCCCCTACGAGCTCGAAGAGTGCGCGCTGATCGACGGTGCGACGCGCTGGCAGATCCTGATCAGAATAGTGTTGCCGCTCGCGGTGCCGGGTCTGATCTCGGCCGGCATCTTCGCGTTCACGTTGAGCTGGAACGAGTTCATCTACGCGCTGACCTTCATCTCGTCGAGCGAGAACAAGACCGTGCCGGTCGGCGTCGTCACCGAGCTGGTCGAAGGCGACGTGTACCACTGGGGCCCGCTGATGGCCGGCGCGCTGCTCGGCTCGCTGCCGGTCGCGTTCGTCTACTCGTTCTTCGTCGAGTACTACGTCTCGGGCATGACCGGGTCGGTGAAAGAGTAAGGGTGAACTGGCGCGCACGCCTACAGCGCTACACCTTTGCGGGCCTGTGAGACTTGAGCCAGTCCTTCAGGGCGGCATCCACGCGGGTCTGCCATCCCTCGCCAGTCGCACGGAAGCGCTCGACGACATCGGGCGAAAGGCGGATCGTGATCCGCTCTTTGGTCGGCGTGCGCTGTGCGCCCCGTACCTTGAGCTTGCCCAGCAGCGTCGCGGGCAACACCGCCTTCGCGGGGCGAAGCCGTTTCATGTCGGCAGCGGTCAACTCGCGAACCTCGCCGTCTTCGTCAATCAGGGGCCGTGGTTTTGGCATGGCGTTTCACCTCTCGATCGTTCGCTTTGCGCAAGCTGATGACTCGAATACCGTCGGGAGCTTCCGCAAAGCACAGAACATGCAACCGACCGCGAAGCTCGCCAAGAGCAACATATCGCGTCTCGCCATAGTCACGCCGTGAGTCGGACTGGATGTGCGCAGTGTCGAAATCGAACTCTGCAGCCATCTCGAACGGTAGATTTCGTTCGACGATGTTTCGCTGGTTCTTGTTCGGATCGAAAGTGATCCGCACGCGCAGATTGTATGCACAAAATGCAGATATCTCGATCCACATTTTCGCAGCATCGAGAACTCGTTCTTCGTCGAGTACTGCGTCTCGGGCATGACCGGGTCGGTCAAGGAGTGAGCATCACGCGACGGCCGCGTCGCGCTCGCGGCGCCACGCCGCCGGCGGCTTGCCGACCAGGCGCTTGAAGGCGCGCGCGAACGCGGCCTCGGAGTCGTAGCCGACATCGAGCGCGATCGCCGCCACGGTGGCGCGCGTTTCGTGCAGCAGGCGGGCCGCGGCCTGCTTGCGCAACTGCGCCAGGTACTGCATCGGCGGCAAGCCGATCAACTGCACGAAGCGTTCGTGCAGCGCCGAGCGCGACAGGCCGACGCGGCGCCCGAGTTCGTCATTGCTCCAGTCTTGCGCCGGTTGCTCGTGCATCAGCGCGAGTGCGCGGCCGACGAAGCGGTCGCGCAGGCCGGCGAGCCA
>JANMWQ010000671.1:0-2889 GCA_031394085.1 Rhizobacter sp.
GCCTCGCGGAACCCTTCGAACGAACCCGGAATTTCGACCATGACCTTCGTTTTCACGCCGCTTGCCGCCGCCGCCGTTCCGGTCCAGGGAGGCGCAGCCGGCGCGCTGTTTCCGGTGCGCCGCATCTATTGCGTCGGCCGCAACTACGCGGCGCACGCGATCGAGATGGGCCACAGCGGCCGCGAGGCGCCGTTCTTTTTTATGAAGCCGGCTGATGCGGTGTTGCCTGTGGTCGAGGGCACGGTCGGGCAGATGCACTACCCGACGCTGAGCAAAAGTCTGCACCACGAGCTCGAGCTCGTCGTCGCGATCGGCAAGGGCGGTCGCGACATCCCGGCGGCAAGCGCGCTCGAACACGTCTGGGGCTACGCCGTTGGACTCGACATGACGCGCCGCGATCTGCAGAACGACGCCAAGAAACTCGGCCGCCCGTGGTGCATCGCGAAGGGCTTCGACGAATCGGCGCCGATCGGGCAGATCAAGCGCGCCGAGGAGTGCAGCCTGACGGCCGAGACGAAGATCGCGTTGCGCGTGAACGGCCAGCCGCGGCAATCGAGCACGCTGGGCCTGCTGATCTGGAGCGTGGCCGAGGTCATCGAGCACCTGTCGAAAGCCTGGGAGCTGCAGGCGGGTGACCTGATCTTCACCGGCACGCCCGAAGGCGTGGCAGCGGTCGAGGTCGGCGACGTGCTGAGTGCAGAAATCGACGGCGTCGGCACGCTCGAAGTGCAGATAGTCGATGCGCTCGTGCCGGCGGCAACCGTTTGACCTTGCACGCCGACTGGCTGCGGCCCGATTGGCACGCCGATGGCGTCGGCGCGGTGATGACCACCCGGCAAGGCGGCGTGAGCCGCGCGCCGTTCGACACTTTGAACTTGCGCGCGGGAGTCGGCGATGACCATCAGGCCGTCGGGCAGAACCAGCGCCTGCTCGCCGAGGCGATCGGCGCGACGCCGGTTTATCTGAACCAGGTGCATGGCGCCAACGTGGCCCGCCTGACCGCCGCCGACCTGCAAGCCGATGCAACGGTCCAGGATGCCGATGCCAGCGTGACCACCGAACCCGGCATCGCCTGCGCGGTGCAGGTCGCCGATTGCCTGCCGGTGCTGTTCGCAGCGCCTCGCAGCCGCGCCGTCGGCGCCGCGCACGCGGGCTGGCGCGGGCTCGCCGCCGGTGTGCTCGAAGCCACGCTTGCACAGGTGTGCGAAGCCGCGCGGTGTGCGCCTGGCGACGTGCAGGCCTGGCTCGGCGCTTGCATCGGCCCGGCAGCGTTCGAGGTCGGGCCCGATGTGCTCGAAGCCTTCGGCGCGTCGGCGCTTGAAAACGACTCGCTGCGCTTCGTCGCCAAGGGCGCGGGCAAGTGGTGCGCCGACCTGCCGGCGCTGGCGCGGGATCGCCTGCAGGCTGCCGGCGTTCACGCGATCAGCGGCGGTGGCAGGTGCACCGTCAGCGAGCCCTCAAGATTCTTTTCGTTCCGGCGCGACCGCGTCACCGGCCGCATGGCCGCCCTGATCTGGATCAAGCCCCTCCGGCGCGGCTGAAGCGGCCTCGGCGGCCCGCCGTGCGCGCTTTCGCGCCGGGCTCAGAAAAAGGTAGGCGACGATCCCGAGGGGCAACACGCCGTACAGCAGCAGCGTGACGAATGCGCCGAGCAGTGTGCCTTGCGGGCTGGTGGCCTCGACCACCGCCACCATCACCACGACATAAATCCAAGCGATCGCGACCAGCACCATCGGTTGCCCCTCCGTTTACTTGCTTGATTGTGAAGTTGGCTGTCTCGGTGAGATCAGATTACGGGTAGCCTGCGGCTGTACAAAGCAAACAGACTCACGTAAAACAGGTTCACGAAACGCCACCCCAGACCGCCCCCGAAACCGCCCAGGAAACCGCCCAGGAAACCCATGAAGAGCACCCCCGATTCTGCAGCCGTGCCGGCGTCCGGTCTTGCCGCCCCGACCCAGACCCTTCACGCGCTCGGCGCCGACTTCAGCGACATCTGGAAATCGATGGCGGCCTTAAGCCTGCCGATTCCGGCGGTGGTCGAATTGCAGAACGCCTACCTGAAGCAGTCGACCGAGCTCTGGAACCAGACGCTGCAGGCCAAGCCGCTCGCACCGCCCGCGCCGCCCGACAGGCGTTTCGCCGCACCCGACTGGGTCACGAACCCGGCCTCGGCCTACACCGCGCAGATGTACCTGCTCAACGCCCGCACGCTCATGCAGATGGCCGACAGCCTGCAGGGTGACGAGAAGACGCGCCAGCGCATCCGCTTCGCGGTCCAGCAGTGGGTCGACATGGCGGCACCGAGCAACTACCTCGCGCTCAACCCCGAGGCGCAGCGCAAGGCGATCGACAGCCACGGCGAGAGCCTCGCGCTCGGCATCAAGCACCTGCTCGACGATGTGCGCCAGGGCCACGTCTCGCAGACCGACGAGAGCGTGTTCGAGATCGGCCGCAACGTCGCGACAACCGCTGGCGCGATCGTGTTCGAGAACGCGCTGTTCCAGCTGATCGAATACAAGCCGCTGACGCCCAAGGTGTTCGAGCGACCGATGCTGTTCGTGCCGCCGTGCATCAACAAGTTCTACATCCTCGATCTCCAGCCCGAGAACTCGCTGATTCGCTACACCGTGGCGCAAGGGCACCGCGTGTTCGTCGTCAGCTGGCGCAATGCGGACGACAGCATCAAGAACTTCACGTGGGATCAATACATCGAAGACGCGGCGATCCGCGCGATCGGTCTCGTGCAGGAAATATCCGGGAGCAAGCAGATCAACACGCTCGGCTTTTGCGTCGGCGGCACGATCCTCGCGACGGCGCTCGCAGTGCTCGCCGCGCGCGGCGAAAAGCCCGCGGCCAGCATGACGCTGCTGACGACCTTCCTCGATT
>JANMWQ010000708.1:0-2314 GCA_031394085.1 Rhizobacter sp.
CAGCCGGCGATCCGCTTCAGCGACGCGTTCGCCGGTGACCCGGCCGCGTTGCTCGCGTCGGCCGGCCAAGCCGGGCTCGAAGGGCTGATCGGCAAGCGCAAAAACTCGGTCTACCGCTCGGCGCGCTCGGCCGATTGGGTCAAGCTCAAGACCGCGCAGCGGCAGGAGTTCGTGATCGGCGGCTACACCGATCCGAAAGGCGCGCGCACCGGCATCGGCGCGCTTTTGCTCGGCGTGCACGACGCGAGCGGCGCGCTGCACTACGCCGGCAACGTGGGTACCGGGTTCGACGAAGCCACGCTCACGTCGCTTAAGTTGCGGCTCGGCAAGCTCGCCGTGGCGCGCAGCCCGTTCAGCGATGCGCCCGACCAGGTCGGCGCGCGCAGCGACATGACGCCGCACTGGGTCGAGCCGAGCCTGCTCGCCGAAGTTTCGTTCGCGCAGTGGACGGGTACCGGCCGCATTCGCCACGCCGTATTTCGCGGCCTGCGCGACGACAAGCCGGCGAAGCAAATCGTCAAGGAAAAACCGATGCCCGCGGTGGCCTCGACACCCGCGCGTTCGACACTGACCACCAAGCCACGCGTTACCCATGCCGAGCGCGTAATCGATGCGGCCAGCGGCGTCACCAAGGGTGAGTTGGTCGACTTCTACGCGCGGGTCGCACCGCTGCTGTTGCCGCACCTGAAGGCGCGCCCGGTCGCGCTGGTGCGCGCGCCGTCGGGCGTGGCGGGTGCGCAGTTCTTCCAGAAGCACGCCGACGAGAACGCACTGCGCGGCATCGCGTTGCTCGACAAATCGCTCGACCCGGGGCACGACTCGCTGCTCGTCGTCGCATCGGCCACGGGCCTGCAATCGGCCGCGCAAATGAACGTGATCGAGTTGCACACCTGGAACATGACGACGCGATCGATGCCGCGGCCTGACCGAATGATCTTCGACCTCGACCCCGGCGAAGGCGTGGCCTGGCCGGCGGTGCGCGAGGCGGCGCAACTGGTGCACTCGTTCCTCGACGAACTGGGTTTGAAGAGCCTGCTCAAGACCAGCGGCGGCAAAGGCCTTCACGTGATCGTGCCGCTAGCGCCGAAACACGATTGGCAGGTGGTGCGGCAGTTCTCGCAGGCGATCGTCGTGCACATGGCGCAGGTCGTGCCGCAGCGCTTCGTCGCGAAGAGCGGGCCACGCAACCGGGTCGGAAAAATTTTCATCGACTACCTGCGCAACGGCTGGGGCGCGACCACTGCGTCGGCCTGGTCGGCGCGCGCGCGGCCGGGGCTCGGCGTCTCGGTGCCGGTCGACTGGAGTGAGCTCGCGCAGGTCGACGGCGGCGCGCATTGGAATGTGCGCAACATCGAGGCGCGGCTGGCGCGCGGCAACGAACCTTGGGGCGCGTTCGCCTCGTCACGGCAGACGCTCGCCAAGGCGATGAAGGCGCTGAACTTCGCGCCGACGAGCGAGCCCGCCTGATACGGCGGTCGCTCCCGGGCGATCCGCGGGTAAGCCCCGAGGTCGCGTCGTCTTGCGTCATGTCGCGTTGGCACTAGACTTTACTGACCGGTCGGTCGAGTATGTTCTTAGAGCCGCGTCGACCGGCACGCAGGAGAACCTCTTATGTCAGAACCGCTGGTGCTCAGCACGCAAGTCGGCGCGGTGCTCACCCTCACGTTGAACCGGCCGAAGGCTTTGAACAGCTTCACGTCGGCGATGCACGTTGAACTCGCCGCGGCGTTGACGTCCGTCGAGGCCGATGCGAGCGTGCGCTGCCTCGTGCTGACCGGCGCCGGCCGCGGCTTCTGTGCCGGCCAAGACCTCGCCGACCCGGCCGTCGCGCCTGACCTCTCGCCCGGCGCCAAGCCCACCGATGTCGGCAATGTGATCGAGCGTTTCTACAAGCCGCTTGCGCTGCGGCTGCGCGCGCTACCGGTGCCGGTGATCGCGGCGGTCAACGGCGTGGCCGCGGGTGCCGGCGCGAGCATCGCACTCGGTTGCGATCTGGTGATCGCCACGCGCTCGGCCAGCTTCATTCAGGCTTTCTCCAAGATTGGCTTGGTGCCCGACGCCGGCGGCACCTGGTTGCTGCCGCGACTGGTCGGCCGTGCCCACGCGCTGGCGCTCGCGATGACCGGCGACAAGCTGCCGGCCGAGGAAGCACAGCGCATCGGGATGATCTGGAAGTGCGTCGACGACGCCGCCTTCGCCGATGAGGTGGCCACGACCGCCGCGCGCATGGCCGCGATGCCGACGGCGGCGCTCGTCGCCACGCGCGCCGCGATGGATGCCGCGATGCATCTCGGCTACGCCGACGCACTCAGCC
>JANMWQ010000712.1:0-1593 GCA_031394085.1 Rhizobacter sp.
GTCGCACGTGTCACGCCACATGCTCGGGCTGCGCAACGGCCTGCCCGGCGCACGGCGCTGGCGGCAGGTGTGGTCGGACCATCGACTCAAGCACGCCGACCCGGCCGAGGTCAGTCGCCTCGCGCGCGAGAGCGCCGAAGCGTTTGCGTAGTCAGCTCGCCTGATCAGACGGCACTCCGCGATGGCCAGGTCGCCAGCACCACGCCGACCAGCGCGAGCACGAACGCCGCGGCCTGCGCGGCGCTGAAGCGTTCACCGAGGAACAGCACGCCGACAGCCGCGGCGCTGATCGGCAGCAGCACCGTGAAGATGCCGGCCTTCGACGCCGGCACGTGCTTCAGCCCGGTCATCCACAGCCACACGGTGACCATGCTGGCGGCGATCGAATAGAACGCCAGCAACCACCACGATGCGGCGGTCACCGCGCCGAAATCGAAGCGCAGCGCCTGCCAGATGCCGAACGGCGTGACGAGTGCCAGCCCCCACAGGTTGATCAGCGCGCTGATGCGCTTCGGGCTGACGTTGCCGGTGAGCTTCTTGCCGATCACCACATAGCTCGCCTCGCACAACACCGCGGCGATCAACAGCAGGTTGCCGAGCAGCGAACTGTGCTGCGCAGCCTGGTTCGAATCGTCGACGTTCTTCGTGAACGACACCAATGCGATGCCACCGACGGCGCAGCCGATGCCGAGCACCGTGCGCACCGGAATGCGCTCGTGCAGGAACACGCGCGAGAGCAGGGCCACGGCCGCCGGAATGCCCGCCATGATCACGCCCGCTGCCAGCGCCGAGCTCATCGAGACGCCGAACAGCATGCAGATCGAGAACAGGAAATTGCCGAAGAAGGATTCTAGGAACAGCAGCTTGCGATCGTGTGCGTTGAGCCTCGGCTCGGCCGCACCGCGCCTGACCCAACCGGCCATCGCGACCGCGGCGATACCGAAGCGCAGAAAGGCCAGCAGGAAGATCGGGAACACGACGACGAGGACCTTCGACAACCCGACGTAGCTGCCGACCAGCGCCATGCTGCCGGCCAAGCAGGCATAGGCGAGCCAGTGCGTGGCCGCGGCCGTCGTCATGTCAGAGCGGCACGTCGACGTGCCACGTCATGACGCCACGTCAAAATGCTGCGGCGTAGCGCGCGAGCTCCCAGCCACTGACATGGCGAGCGTAGGCCAGCGCTTCGTCACGCTTGAGGCGCACGAACTCGCGGTGCAGCGTGGCACCGAGCGCCTGCTGCATCAGTGCGCTGGCCTCGAGCGCATCGAGCGCGGCATCGAGCGATTGCGGCAGCAGACCGATGCCGCGCGCGCGAATCGCGGCGAGCGGCAACGCGAACAGGTCGTCGGTGCAATCGGGGCCGGGGTCGAGCTGGCGGTCGATGCCATCGAGCCCGGCGGCGATCAGCGCGGCCGTGGCGAGGTACGGGTTGGTCGAGGCATCGGGCACGCGCCACTCGAAGCGGCCGGGCAGGGTGCGGATCATCGCGGTGCGGTTGTTCGGGCCGTGCGCCACGTACGCCGGCGCCCAGCTCGTGCCCGAAAGCGACTCGCCCACCACCAGCCGCTTGTACGAGTTGACGGTCGGCGCCGC
>JANMWQ010000760.1:0-1712 GCA_031394085.1 Rhizobacter sp.
GTCGTGCCCGACGCATCGAGCGCGCGTGCCGTGCTGGATGCGATCGAACCGCGTGACGCGCCGACCGCGAACGCCTTCTTCATGCAGCTCGCGAAAGACGCGCCGCGTGGCGTCTACCCGCGTGCCTACGTGGGCGAGCAGTCGTACTGGACCGTGCTCGGCGTCGACGGCGCGCGCACCGCGTCGCTGCTGAGCGAAGACGGTGTGCTCGAGCCGGTGCCGGGCGTCGGCGCGCTCGAACCGTTTCTCGTTGTCGACGGCCGATTGAAGACGTGGGCCGACGCGCAAATCACGCACACGTTGCGCGACGGTGACCTGCCGATGCCGGCCGTGCATTGGAAAGTCGGCAGCGATCTCACGCTCGACATCGACGCCTTCGGCAGCGGCACGCCCGAGGCCGCGCAGGCGCTCGCGCGCTACACCGTGCGCAACCTCGGCAACACGACCCGCAAGGTGACGCTTGCACTCGCCTGGCGGCCGTTCCAGGCGAACCCGCCGACGCAGTTTCTCAGCAACCCGGGCGGCGCCAGCGCGGTCCGGGCGATCGAGTGGAACGGCCGCGCGCTGATCGTCGACGGCGTGTCTCGCGTGCAGCCTTTGGTGCCACCGAGCAGCGTGCAACTCGAGCCGTTCGCCGCCGGCACAGCCCTCACCCCCACCCTCTCCCAGGGGGAGAGGGAGCAGAGCGTTGTCGATGACGCTGGCTTCGCGAGCGGCGTGCTGCGCTACGAGATGCGCTTGCGGCCCGGCGAAGCGCGCAGCTTTGCGGTCGCGCTGCCGGTCACCGGCACGCCCGTCGCGCCGACGTTCGTGAACTTTGCGCGAGAAGAAAAGCGCGTCGCTGCGCTTTGGCGCGAGCGCCTCGGCCGCGTGCGCATCGCAGGCCCGGGCGAGGTCGCCGACGTGGCGGCGACGTTGCGCACCGCCCTCGGCCACATCCTCGTGAACCGCAGCGGCCCGGCACTGCAGCCGGGCGCGCGGGCCTACGCGCGTTCGTGGATCCGCGACGGCGCGCTCACGTCGTCGGCGCTGCTGCGGCTCGGCCACGAAGACGCCGCCCGCGACTTTTTGCAGTGGTTCGCGCCGTTCCAGTTCAAGAACGGCAAGGTGCCGTGCTGCGCGACCGCGCGCGGCGCCGACCCGGTGCCCGAGAACGACAGCGACGGCGAGTTCGCGTTCGCCGTCGCCGACCTGTGGCACCACACGCACGACGAAGCCGCGGTGGGCGCGCTGTGGCCCAACGTGCGCGCGGCCGTCGCGCACATGGAGACGCTCCGCCAGAGCGAGCGCAGTGATAAAAACCTAACGCCAGAACGCAGCATGTACTACGGCATGATGCCGCCGTCGATCAGCCATGAGGGCTACTCCGAGAAGCCCGCGTACTCGTATTGGGACAACTTCTGGGCCTCGACCGGTTACCGCAGCGCCGTCGAACTCGCGCAGGCGCTGAACCTGCCCGACGACGCGAAGCGCATCGCGGCGCAGTGCGATGAATTCAATGCCGACCTGCTGCGATCGCTCGACGCGAGCACCCGATTCCACGAGATGGACGTGCTGCCCGGCGCCGCCGACCGCGGCGATGTCGACCCGACCTCGAGCACCGTCGCCTTCAGCCCCGGCGGCTTGCTCGGCACCTTGCCCGATGCGCTGGTGCGCAACACCTTCGATCGCTACTGGCGCGATTTTCAGGCGCGCCAGAACGACGAAGCCGC
>JANMWQ010000717.1:0-1712 GCA_031394085.1 Rhizobacter sp.
CCGCTCGAGCGCCGCCTGTGCGCGCCTGGGCGTGCCGACGCCGATCGTGTCGGCGATGCCGCAATGGTCGACGCCGATGCCCTTCATCAGGAGCACCACGCGCTCGACTTCGTCGGGCGTGACCTCGCCCTGGTACGGGCAACCGAGCGCCACGGAGATCGCGCACCGCACCTTGATCGCATGTGCGTGCGCGGCCGCTACGACCGGTCGAAAGCGCTCGATGCTTTCTTCGATGCCGCAGTTGATGTTGCGCTGGCTGAAGGCCTCGCTCGCGGCACCGAACACGACGATCTCGTCGGGCCGGATCGCCGGGTCGGCAATCGCCGCCTCGAAGCCTTTTAGGTTGGGCGTCAGCACCGAGTACCTCACCCCCGCCGTGCGCCGCACGCCGGCCATCACCTGCGCGTTGTCGCCCATCTGCGGCACCCACTTCGGGCTGACGTAGCTCGTGACCTCGATCTCGCGCAGGCCGGCGGCCTGCAGCAAATGCACGAGCTCGATCTTGGTCGCGGCATCGACCGGTTGCTTTTCGTTCTGCAAACCATCGCGCGGGCCGACTTCGACCAAGGTCACATGGCTGGGGATCATGACAAAAGTCTCACTGTTCGACTCCGCGTGTGGCGGGCCCCTGACTCTAGGGATGGGAAACGCGAAAACCGCCGCCGAAGATACGTTCACTCACAAGAAGAACGGACACCCCTTGGACCCGACCATCCGCCTGCGCATCGCCACCCGCATTCATTTTGCGCTGCTTCGCCAATACGGCGAAGACGTGTCCGTCAGCACCCTGCTCGGCGACGCTCGCGATGCGCGCGAAGCGCTGTGGGTCTGCGAGGCGTCCGGGATCGACGAGTTGGCGAGCCTGGCGAAGCAGTTCAAGGCCGCACCGAAGCCGATGCCGGCGATCGTGCCGCGTCGCGCGGTGGAAGGCGCCGTGCCACAAGACCTGGCCTGGGCGCAAAACACCTCTGGCTTCGGCGTTTCGCGCCCGCCCGAGGCCATGGCCGCGCTGGCCGAGAAACCGCATCGGCGCTCGATGCTCTCGCGCTGGCTGGGCGGCGCCGCACGTTAACCGACGGCCGGCGTGCATCACGTCGCTGGCGCCATCCGCAGCAGTTCGCCCCCTTCGCCAACCTGATCGCCGACGGCGTACAGCAACTCGGCGATCGTGCCGTCGCGCGGCGCGGCGATCGTGTGCTCCATCTTCATCGCCTCCATCACCGCGAGCGGCTGGCCTTGGGTCACCGTGTCACCCACACCCGCGAGGAACGCGATCACCTTGCCGGGCATCGGCGCGGCCAGGCCGCCGGCCTCGTGCGCGCCGTCGGCCGAATGCGCGATCGGATCGAACTCGTCGACGACCGCCGAGCCATCGGGCGAGAACACGCTGAAGCGCTCGCCGGTGGCGTAGACGGTCAGCGTGGTGCGCTGCCCGGCCAGCGTGATGTTGAAGAGGTTCGCCGCGCGCGCTGCGATCGCGAGCGGCCAGCGCTTCGCGCCGAGCACGAGCGTTTGCGCACCGGCGCTGCGCTCGAGTGTGAACGCGTGGTGCGTGTCATGGGACGCGATGTCGAAGCGGCGCGTGGCGTTGCCGTGCAGGCGCCAGCCATCGCGGCGTGACCACGGATCGGTCGTCTCGAGCGCCCGCTCGGCCGCGAGCGTGTGCGCGACGACACCCGCCGCTGCGAGTTCGATCGGCAGCGGCGCCGCGT
>JANMWQ010000765.1:0-3995 GCA_031394085.1 Rhizobacter sp.
GGTCGGTCGTAAGCCCAACACCGACGACCTCGGGCTCGACGCGGCCGGCATCGCCACCGACGCGCACGGCTTCATCGCCGTCGACGACGAGTTGCGCACCAGCGCGCCCGGCGTCTGGGCGCTCGGTGACGTGAACGGCAAAGGCGCGTTCACGCACACCTCGTACAACGATTTCGAGATCGTCGCGGCCAACCTGCTCGATGGCGGTGCGCGGCGTGTCTCCGACCGCATCGGCGCGTACGCGCTCTACACCGACCCGCCGCTCGGCCGCATCGGCATGAGCGAGGCCGAAGTGCGCGCGAGCGGCCGCGCGGCGCTGGTCGCGCGCTTGCCGATGGCGCGCGTCGGCCGGGCGCGCGAGCGTGGCGAGACGACCGGCTTCATGAAGGTGCTGGTCGATGCGCAGACCGAATGCATCCTCGGCGCCGCGCTGTTCGGCATCGAGGCCGACGAGGTCGTGCAGCTGCTGTTGCTCGCGATGGCGGCCGACCTGCCGTACACGCGCATCACCCACACGATGTTCATTCATCCGACCGTGACCGAGCTGCTGCCGAGCCTGTTCGCCGCGTTGAAGCCGCTTACCTGAACAGGCTTCGACGAGCTCAGCCCGAACGGTCAGGCGAATGGCGCCGTCCGACCTGCCTCAATCCCCGCACCGACGAGAACTCGATGACCGACCGCGACACCGACATTGCCACCCGACTGATCCACCATGCCTACCAGCCGCCCATCGGCTTCAGTGCGCCGCAGCCCGGCGTGTTCAAGGCCTCGACCGTGATCTTTCCCAACGTGGCTGCGATGCGTGCGCGCAACTGGAAAGAGAAGGTCGGATACACCTACGGCCTGCACGGCACGCCGACGACCTTCACGCTCGAGGAACGCATCGCCACGCTCGAGGGTGGCCTGCACACGCTGCTCGTGCCGAGCGGCCTCGCGTCGATCGCGCTGACCGACATCGCGCTGCTGCGCGCCGGCGACGAAGTGCTGATCCCCGACAACGCCTACCACCCGAACAAGGAGCTCGCGCGCCACGAGCTCGCGGGCTGGGGCATCGCGCACCGCTTCTACGACCCGATGGATGCGAACGCGCTCGCCGCAAGCGTCACGCCGCAGACCAAGCTCGTCTGGATCGAACCGCCCGGTTCGGTGACGATGGAGTTCCCCGATGTGCCGAATCTCGTGCGCGCCGCGCGCTCGAAGGGCGCACTCGTCGCGCTCGACAACACCTGGGGCGCGGGCCTCGCGTTCAACCCGTTCGCGCTCGAAGGCCGGGGTGAGACCGCGCTCGGGGTCGACGTGTCGGCGCACGCGCTGACCAAGTACCCCTCGGGTGGCGGCGACGTGTTGATGGGCTCGGTGACCACGCGCGACCCGGCGTTG
Organism: Rhizobacter sp.; assembly: GCA_031394085.1. Lineage (GTDB taxonomy): Bacteria > Pseudomonadota > Gammaproteobacteria > Burkholderiales > Burkholderiaceae_C > LMDS01. The sequence continues at coordinate 1,381 of JANMWQ010000765.1, forward strand.
CACCTCAAGCTGAATGCGGCGCACATGCGCATGGGTTGGGGCATCGGCGCGAACGATGCCGAGGCCGTGTTGCGCGGGCTGCCGAGCATGGCGCTGCGTTACGACGCAGGCGATCGCGCCGGGCGCACGCTCGCGCAGTGGTGGGCGCAGCGGCCCGAGGTGACTCAGGTGCTGCACCCGGCGTTCAGCGGCTCTCCCGGCCATGAACACTGGCGGGCGCTGTGCACGAAGGCTGCAGGGCTGTTCTCGGTCGTGTTCGACGAGCGCTACAGCACGCGTCAGGTCGATGCCTTTGTCGACGCGCTGACGCTGTTCAAAATCGGTTTCTCGTGGGCCGGCCCGGTCAGCCTGGTCGTGCCCTACGACCTGTTGATGATGCGCAAGCAGCCGAAGTGGCACGGCACGCTGGTGCGCTTTTCGCTCGGCCTCGAAGCCATCGCCGACCTGATCGCCGATTCTCAGCAGGCGCTGGCGGCTCTCGACTGCTGAGAGTCTGAGATTTTTACGCGCAGCACTTTCGAAGTCCGTTCGGGCTGAGCCACTTCGACGAGCTCAGGACAGGCTTGTCGAAGCTGTGCCACCGGCTGTGCAGGCACTTCGACAAGCTCAGTGCGAACGGGTACGGGTCGGCAATAGAAAAACTCTTAGCCTCTGAGTCGCGGCAGAGCGCCGTGTTTGGCGCGTCAGGCGCGCGGGCGCAAAGTCATCCGCAGCCCGACCGGCGCCATCGTGAACGCCATGTGCTCACGTGCCTCGCCGCCGTCGGGCGTGGCGACATCGACGATGTCGAAGTGCGTCAACAACATCGCCATCGCCATCTTGATTTCGAGCAGCGTGAGGTAGCGGCCCGGGCACACGCGCGGGCCGCCGCCGAACGGCATCGACACGCGCTTGGCCGAACTCGCGGCGCGGCTGGCGCCGGCCTCGCCCTCGTCGAGCCAGCGCTGCGGCTCGAACGCCTCTGGGTTCGGGAAGTGGCGCGCGTCGACGCTGTCGCCGCGCATCACGCACCACACGCCGGTGCCGACGGGCACGCGCACGCCGGCGATCACGGTGTCGCGCAGCGCCTCGATCACCTGGAACGGCGCGACCGGCTTGAGCCGCATCGTCTCGTGGGCGCAGGCCTCGAGGTAGTCGAGGCTGGCCATCTGCTCGGTCGTGAAAGCGACGGAATCGGTCGCCAGCGCACGCACCTCGGCCTGTGCGTGCTGCAGCGTCGCCGGGTGGCGGTGCATCAGGTAAATCATCCACGCCAGCGTGTTCGCGGTCGTGTCTTCGCCAGCGAGCAGCATCGTCATCACGTTGCCGGCGACCTCGGTGTCGCCGAGTTTGTCACCCCCGCCGCTGCCGCCCGCATCGGCCGCGACGATCATCGCTTCGAGCAGGTTCGGCGGGCGCGTGCGGCGCGCCGGCTCGGCCGCGAGCCTGGCCCGCGCGTCGGCAACGAAGCCCTCGATCGCCCCGTTGACCGCCACCATGCTGCGTTCGAGCTGGCGGTCGGCCGGCAGCCGGACGTAGCGCCACAGCGGGAAGAACGAAAAGATGCGCTTGAACAGCGCCGGGAAAATCTTGTCGAGGTGGCGCTGGATCACGTCGTCGTCGGACTCCAGCGTGTTGATGTCGGCACCGAACGCCAACCCGGCGATCGCGTCGACCGTGAAGCGCATCAGCTCGGGTTGCAGCGCCAGCGCCGTGCCGGCCGCCGCCGCCGGTTGCCAGCGGGCGCGCAGCCGCTGTGTCACCTTCAGCAGCAACGGGAAATAGGCCTTCACGTGGGTCGGGTCGAAGCCCGCCATCACCATGCGCCGCTGGTTCCTCCAGGCCTCGCCGTTGGCGCCGAAGACGCCCGGCGTCAGACCCATTTCGCCGCCGATCTTTTCCAGTTGGCGCGTGCGCCGGAAGCCGTCCGGCCGGTCGCGCAGTGCGGCAGCGATGGCCTCGTGGTCGGCCAACCCCAGCAGCGTGCGCCGCCCGAGGTTGAAGCGGAACACCGGGCCGAACTCGCGGTGCCAGGCTTCGACGTTGCGATGCAGTTGATCGCGCTCGATCTGCAACAGGTTGCCGACGATCGGCCAGCCGCGAGGGCCGGGCAGGTCGGCGATCTCGCGCATCGGTGAGGCGGTGTCAGCCACGGCCGGGTTTGGATGAAACCTTGTGCCGCATCAACCGGCCCTTCTCGCGCTCCCAGTCGCGCTCCTTCACGGTGTTGCGCTTGTCGTGCTCGGCCTTGCCCTTCGCGAGCGCGATCTCGGCCTTCACGTGGCTGCCTTTGAAGTGCAGGTTCAGCGGTACCAGCGTGAAGCCCTTCCGCTCCACCTTGCCGATCAGCCGCTTGATCTCTTCCTTGTGCATCAGCAGCTTCTTGGTGCGGTCGGCCTCGGGGCTCACATGGGTCGAGGCGCTGCGCAGCGCGTTGATGCGGCAGCCGATCAGGAACAGCTCGCCGTCGCGGATCACCACATAGCCGTCGGTCAACTGCACCTGGCCGGCGCGGATCGCCTTGATCTCCCAGCCGTGAAGCACGATGCCGGCCTCGTGGTGCTCCTCGAGGTGGTAGTCGAATCGGGCGCGGCGGTTTTCGGCGATGGACATGGGCACTCTGACGGGGCTTCGGC
>JANMWQ010000782.1:0-2377 GCA_031394085.1 Rhizobacter sp.
CGAGCACTTGTCGTCGCTGCTGGCCGACGGCACGCGTGCCGAGTTCCCCGGCCAGTCGAACGGCCGCGTCGTCAAGCTGCAAGACCTGCGCTACGGCGAGAACCCGCACCAGAGCGCCGCCTTCTACCGCGACCTGCACCCTGCGCCCGGCTCGCTCGTCACCGCCAGGCAATTGCAGGGCAAGGAACTTTCGTACAACAACATCGCCGATGCCGACGCGGCCTGGGAGTGCGTCAAGTCGTTCGACCGCAACGATGCACCCGCCGCCTGCGTGATCGTCAAGCACGCCAACCCCTGCGGCGTGGCACTCGGCGCGAACGCGGCCGAGGCCTACGGCAAGGCCTTCAAGACCGACCCGACCTCGGCCTTCGGCGGCATCATCGCGTTCAGCTGCGAGCAGATGGCGCTGCCGCGGCGCTCGTCGCGAAGCAGTTCGTCGAGGTGCTGATGGCGCCGAGCTTCACGCCCGAAGCGCTCGCGCTGTTCGCCGCGAAGCCGAACACCCGCGTGCTGCAGATCGCGTTGCCCGCGGGCGGCAAGACCGATTGGGACCAAGGCCGCAACGCGCAAGACATGAAGCGCGTCGGCTCCGGCCTGTTGATCCAGACCGCCGACAACCGCGCGATCACGCCAGCCGAGTTGAAGGTCGTGACGACCAAGCAGCCGACACCAGAGCAACTCGGCGACCTGCTGTTCGCGTGGAAGGTCGCGAAGTACGTCAAGAGCAACGCGATCGTGTTCTGCGGTGGTGGCATGACGCTCGGCGTCGGCGCCGGCCAGATGAGCCGGATCGACTCGGCGCGCATCGCCGCCATCAAGGCGGGCAACGCGGGCCTGACGCTCGCCGGCTCGGCGGTCGCGAGCGACGCGTTCTTCCCGTTTCGCGACGGGCTCGACGTGGTGATCGACCAGGGCGCGACCAGCGTGATCCAGCCGGGCGGATCGATGCGCGACGACGAGGTGATCGCGGCAGCGAACGAGCGCGGCATCGTGATGATCACGACCGGCGTGCGCCACTTCCGCCACTGAACCAGCACGATGAAACTCCCCGAGATCGCCGGCCTCGCCCTTGCCGGCATCGCGCGCCTGATCACCGGCGCGCAAGGCCACTGGTACGGCGCGCCGCCGAAGGCCGAGCAGCGCATCTATTTTGCGAACCACCAGAGCCACTTCGACTGGGTGTTGATCTGGGCCGCGCTGCCGAGCGACCTGCGCACGATGACGCGGCCGATCGCGGCGCGCGACTACTGGACGAGCTCAAAGCTGAAGCACTGGATCACGCGCGAGATCTTCAACGCCGTGTACGTGAGCCGCCAGCGAACGGACGACGAAGACCCGCTCGAGCCGCTGATGGAAGCGCTGCGCAACGGTGACTCGCTGGTGATCTTTCCAGAAGGCACGCGCGGCAACAAGGTCGATCCTGCCGCCTTCAAAGCGGGGCTGTTCCACCTCGCGGAGGCCTTCCCCGACGTCCAGCTGATTCCCACCTGGATCGACAACGTGCAACGCGTGATGCCCAAGGGCGAGGTCGTGCCGGTGCCGATCCTGTGCTCGGTCACGTTCGGCGCACCGCTGACGCTCTTCCCCGGTGAAGACAAGCGCGTCTTCCTCGAACGCGCGCGCAAAGCGGTGATGGCATTGCGCTCGGTGCACTGATGGGCTTCCTTCGCAACCTGAGCATCTCGCAGCAGATCGGCCTGCTGTTCGTCGTGCTGTTCGGCATGCTGCTGGTCGTGACCGTGATCGCGTTCGCTCGCACGCTGCACGACCGCAAGAGCGACGACAGAGAAGCCGAGATGGACGCGCACGAGCGCTTCAAGCGCGACCTGCGCGCGGTTTGGATCGGCGCGGTGCTGTTCTGGGTCTCGTGGGTCGCCGGCGGCATCGTCTCGACCCTGCTGTTCCTGCTGATCTCGTTTCTTGCGCTGCGCGAGTTCGTGACGCTGACGCACACCCGCCGCGGCGACCACCGCAGCCTGCTGCTCGCGTTCTTCGCCGTGCTGCCGCTGCAATACCTGATCGTCGCGAGCGAGCAGTTCGACCTGTTCACGGTGTTCATCCCGGTCTACGTGTTCCTCGCGATCCCGGTCGTCAGCGCGCTCGGCAATGATCCGCAACGCTTTCTCGAACGCACCGCGAAGATCCAGTGGGGCATCATGGTCTGCGTCTACGGCATGAGCCACGCACCGGCGCTGCTGCTGCTCGATCTGCCCGACTACCGCGACCGCGGCGCCTTCCTCGTGCTCTACCTTGTCGTCGTCGTCGCGATCGCGCAGATCGTGCAGGAGGCCGCGAGCCGGCGCCTGCGCCGCCGGCCGGTGGCGCGCGCCATCAGCCGATCGTTCTCGTGGCGCGCCTGGGGCCTCGGCGCCGGCGC
>JANMWQ010000815.1:0-6866 GCA_031394085.1 Rhizobacter sp.
ACGCCGCCAGCGCCTCGACCTTCGGCCGTGACCCGTTCATGCCGCGCGCGCCGAAGGTGCGCGGCCGGGCGATCACGCTCGCGGTGGTGGCGCATGCGCTGCTGATCCTCGGGCTGATGTTCAGCGTCGATTGGCGCAGCGACGAGCCGGCGACTGTCGCCGCCGAGCTCTGGTCGGCCACGCCGCAAGCGGCTGCGCCGCGGGCCGTCGAGCCCCTGCCGACCGCGCCGCAGTCCGAAGTGAAAAAGGTCGAGCCGGTCGTCAAGCCCCCGCCGAAGCCGCCCGAGCCGGTCGTCGCTGCAAAGCCTCCCGCACCGACGCCTGCGCTGCCCGACCCGCAGATCGCGATCGAGAAGGCGAAGAAGGAAGACGCCAAGCGCGTCGCCGCCGAGGAGGCCCAGCAGGAGCAGAAGCGCGACAGGGAGCGCGAGAAGGCCGAGCGCGCGAAAGAAGAACTCGCGCAGAAGAAGCTGGAGAAGGACAAGGCCGACAAGGCGAGGGCGGAGCAGGCCAAGATCGATCTGGCGAAGAACGAGAAGGCGGAGAAGGCCGACGCTTTGAGGCAGGCCGCGATTCGCGACGCGAACCTCAAGCGCATGGCCGGCCTCCAGGGCGCCACCGGCGGCGGGGCGGACACCGGCGCCGCGCTGCGCAGCAGCGCGCCCTCGGCCGGCTACGCAGGCCGCGTGATGGCGCGCATCAAGCCGAATATTTTGCTGACCGACCCGGTCGACGGCAACCCGCGCGCCGTCGTCGAAGTCAAGCTCGCACCCGACGGCACGATCATCGGCAAACGCCTGGTGCAAAGCAGCGGCGCGAAGGTCTGGGACGACGCGGTCTTGCGCGCGGTCGAACGCACCGAGATCCTGCCGCTCGACAACGGCCGCGCGCCGCCGGTGTTCGAGATCGGCTTCAGGCCACGCGACTTGTAGGCGCCTGCGACACCGCGCCGCGCAACCACGATTCACGCAACGCGGTCGCCAGCCAGGCGGCAAAGTCGAAACCCTCGCCGGCGCGCGTGAGCGCGCTGCCGAGGTCGATGCCGTCGAGCAGGTCTTGGGTCCAGTCGGCGGTCGCGGGGTCGAGCGCGTGCACGACCCCGCGCCAGCCCCGGCGCGCGACCAGCACTTGCTCGCCGCACTGCGCCGCGATGCCTTCGCGCACCGCCTCGAAGGCCCGCTCCGCAGCCGCGCCTTCGAGCTGGTGCGCGCGGTGAATGACAGCGATCGGCCACGGCGAGCGCAGCAGCGCCACGCCGGGCATCAGCAGCAGGCGCAGCTGCGCCGGGTCGGCGGATTCGAGCACGCCGAGCGAGTCGGCATCGAGCACCGCATCGGCAGCGCGCTCGTTGCGGTGCAGTGCGAGGTCGAGGCGCGCGCTGTCGGCGAGGTACGGCCACGCGCGCAGGCCGGTGTGCGCGGCGAGCCACGCGGCGAACCCATCGCCCCACTCGCCGAGGTCGCCCCGCTCGGGCGGGCACGCGCGCCAAAACGCTTTCGCGAGGTGCTTGAATTCGTCGGCGCCGACCATCGCCTGCACGGTCGCGAAGGTCGATGCGAGCGCGCGGTCGGCGATCGATTCAGCGTTCGCGCGATACGCCTCCAAGCCGCGGGCGGCGCGCGCGCCGCGTTCGCGCAGCGCGGCGCCGGGCTCGGCAGCGCCGTCGCGCGCAGCGGCACCGTCTTGCACCACCACACCGGCGATCGCGGCAAGCAATGCTTGCTGACGCTGCGCCTCGTTCATGCCGGGATGCGCGCACCGATCGCCATCGCCTGCGCGGCCTCGCCAAGCAGCACGTCGAACGCCGGCAGGTCGGTATCCCACTCGACCAGCGTCGGCAGCGCGCCGAAGCGGCGCAGCGCGTGCGCGTAGACGGCCCACACCGCCGGCCGCACGCGGCTGCCGTGGTCGTCGATGACGAGGCTGTCGGTTTCGCAGTAGCCGGCGACGTGGACCTCGCCGACGATGCCCGCCGGCAGCGCGTCGACGAACGCGCAGCAGGCCGCGAGCGGATCGGCCCCATCCCCGTTGAGCGCGTTGAGCGCGTTGACCATGATGTTGTTGACGTCGAGCAGCATGCCGCAACCGGTGCGTTGGCAGAGCGTGGCGAAGAACTCGGGTTCGGTCATCGAATCGTCGGCGAACGAGACATACGACGACAGGTTCTCGACCAGCATCGTGCATCCGATGCGCTCTTGCACTTGCGCCACGTTGCGCACCATGATCGCCAGCGACGCGTCGGTGAACGCGATCGGCAGCAGGTCGTTCGCATGCACGAGCGGTGCACCCGTCGCGGCTGCAGCGCGCGCGAAGCAGGCGTGGTCGGAGACGCGCACCGGCTCGATGCGCTGTACCAGCCGCGCGAGCCGACCGAGGTGCCACGCATCGAGCCCCGCGGCCGAGCCGAGCGCCAGGCCGACGCCGTGCAGGCTCACGGGGTACGACTCGCGCGCCTCTCGCAGCACCGCGAGCGCGGCGCCGCCGTCAGCGAAGAAATTTTCGGAGTGGACTTCGACGAAGCCGAGCGCCGGGCGGCCTTCGAGCAGCGCCGCATAGTGAGGCTGGCGCAGGCCGATGCCGACTGACGCGGCCATCGCTGCGCCGCCTGCCATCACTTCTTGGCGACCATCGCCTTGGCTTCAGCTTCCGACTTGCCGCCGATCTTCTCGCAGGTGCCCTTGGCGACGTAGTTCCATTCGTCGGCGGCCATCGCGTTCTTCGACTGGCCGGCGCACGAGTGGCTGCCCGAAAGATTGGCGCAGTCGTTTGTGCCGGCCTTGGCGATGCCGTAGCACTTCTCTTTTTCCTTGCCCGAATCGGCGGCATGCGCGGCCGAGAGCGCGCCCAAGGCGAGGACGGAGGCGAGCGCGCCGGAGGCGATGAGGCGGGTGTTCATGGTGCAGGTTCTCCTGTGGGGGTGAGGACGACGAGATCGCCCCGGCTCGAATTTTCCGCGGGGCGACGGGTGGGTGTCGTGTCAGCAGGATTGACCTTACACCATCGCAGTGCGTCGGCAATCCGTCGGTGGTGCGGTGGTCGTCAGCGGTCGCCAGCAGGAATGCGCGTGGCGTCGCAGAATCGCCCGAGCCGATGAACACTTGGGGTACGACATGTTCAAGTCTCTGGTCTGCGCGCTGTTCCTGACCTTCACTTCATTCGCCGCGCTCGCGGACGACGGGCCGCGATCCGGCGACGTCAGCAGCGCCGACGCACGTGCGGTGCGGGCCGTCGTCGAGGCCCAGCTGAAGGCATTCGCGGCCGACGATGCGGTTCAAGCCTTCTCGCATGCGTCGCCAGCGATCCAGAAACAGTTCGGCGATGCCGCGACCTTCACCCGGATGGTGCGCCGCACCTACCCGATGCTGATCCGGCCGACGTCGATCAGCTTCTACCGGCCGCTCGCGGCCGAGTCGGTCATCAAGCAGGCGGTGCTGTTCCGCGACGCAGAGGGCCGCGCCTGGCGCGCCGACTACCAGTTGCAGCGCCAGGCCGACCAGCGCTGGCGCATCGAGGGCTGCCAGGTCGTGCCCAGCGACAACACCTCGACGACCTGAGCGCGTGATACCGCACCTGCGCACCGGCACCCGCGCCGTGGCCGCCGTGGTGCTCTGTGCCGTGCTGTATCAGCCGGCTGCGGCGCTCGCCGCACCGACCGCCGCGGCGCTGGCCAACGAGCGGGGCTGCATGGCGTGCCACGGCCTCGTCCGCAAGCAGGTCGGCCCGGGGTTCGCGCAGGTCGCGCAACGCTACCGTGGTGACCCGACCGCTGCACTGCGGCTGGCAGCGAAAGTTCGCGCCGGCAGCGTCGGCAACTGGGGTCGGGTGATCATGCCGGCGCAACCCCAGGTCTCCGAGCCGGAATCGACGGTGCTGTCGGCCTGGGTGCTCTCTCAGCCTGCGCCGCCCTGATACCGCGTTCGTACCAGCACGGCGCTACGGCACTACGGCGTGCCGAAGCCGCCGCCGCCCGGCGTTTCGATCACGAACACGTCGCCCGGCGCCATCTCGACCGAGCCGATGTGGTCGAGTGCCTCGCGCCGGCCATCGGCGCGTTCGACCCGGTTGATGCCGGGCTGGCCGGCCGCGCCGCCGGCCAGACCGAACGCGCCGTGGTGGCGGCCGTTCGACAGGATCGAGGCGGTCATCGCTTCGAGAAAACGCACGCGACGCACGCCACCGTCACCGCCTTTGTACTGCCCTGCACCCCCCGAGCCCTTGCGAATCTCGTAGCTCTCGAGCCGCACCGGAAAACGAAACTCGAGCACCTCGGGGTCGGTCAGCCGCGAGTTCGTCATGTGGGCCTGCACGACCGAGGTGCCGTCGAACCCGCCGGCCGGCCGGCCGGCGGCATCGAACTTCTGGCCCGCACCGGTGCCGCCGGAGATCGTTTCGTAGTACTGGTAGCGCGCGTTGCCGAAGGTGAAGTTGTTCATCGTGCACTGGCCCGCGGCCATGCTGCCGAGCGCGCCGTAGAGCGCGTTGGTGATGAGGTCGAGGTCTCGACGGTGCCGGCCACCACCGAGGCCGGCGGATGCGGGTTGAGCATCGAGCCGTCGGGGATGATGACTTTCAACGGCTTCAGGCAACCGGCGTTGAGCGGAATGTCGTCGTTCACCAGCGTGCGAAACACGTACAGCACCGCCGCCATGCACACGGCCGTCGGTGCGTTGAAGTTGTTGGCGAGCTGCGCCGAGGTGCCGGTGAAGTCGATCTCGGCGGTGCGCTCGGCCGCGTTCACACGGATCGCGACGCTGATCTGCGCGCCGTTGTCGAGCGGCAAGGTGAAGACGCCGTCCCAGCCCGGCGCCGGGCCGCCCCAAGGCGGGCTGACCCCCTCGGGGGGCCGGACGCCGTCGGGCGTTCGTGGGGGTCGTTCGGCCAGCTTGGTGATGACTCTGCGCACCGACTCCTCGGCGTTGTCTTGCACGTGACCCATGTAGGCCTGCACGACATCGAGCCCGAACTGCGCGACCATCTTGCGAAGCTCCTGCACGCCCTTCTCGTTCGCGGCGATCTGCGCTTTCAGGTCGGCCATGTTTTGCTGCGGGTTGCGAGACGGGTGTTCACCGCTGTTGAGCAATGCGAGCATCTCGGCCTCGCGCAGCACGCCGCGATCGACCAGCTTGACGTTGTCGATCTGCACGCCTTCTTCTTCGATGCGGGTCGAGAACGGCGGCATCGAGCCGGGCGTGATGCCGCCGATGTCGGCGTGGTGGCCGCGCGAGCCGACGTAGAACAGCGGCTGGCTCCCGCCCCCGTTGGGGGAAGGAGTGAACGGGTCGGCTGCGCCGACGGTCATGTAGACGGGCGTCACCACCGTCACATCCGGCAAATGCGTGCCGCCGTGGTACGGGTCGTTCAGCACGTACACATCGCCGGGCTGCATCGTGCCGGCGTTGCGCGTAACCACCGTCTTGATCGACTCGCTCATCGAGCCCAGGTGCACCGGCATGTGCGGCGCGTTGGCGATCAGGTTGCCGCTGGCATCGAACAGCGCACACGAAAAATCGAGGCGCTCCTTGATGTTGACCGAGTAGGCGGTGTTCTGCAGCTGCAGCCCCATCTGCTCGGCGATGTTCATGAACAGGTTGTTGAAGACCTCGAGCATCACCGGGTCGACCGTGGTGCCGATCGCGCTTTGCGCCACGCGCGGCTGCACGCGGTCGAGCACGAGGTGATCGAGCGCGGTCACGCGGGCTTGCCAGCCGGGTTCGACGACGGTCGTCGCGTTCTGCTCGGCGATGATCGCCGGGCCATCGATCACATGGCCGGGGCGCGCGTCTTCGCGCACCACGAGCGCGGCGTTCCACCAGCGGCCACCGCTGAACAGGCGCACGGTCGCGGCCGACGGCGCGGCGCCGGTGGCGCTCAAGTCATGGCGCGGCTCCTCGGGCGCATCGCCTTCGCCGATCGCTTCGACCGACACCGCTTCGACGACCAACCTTCGCTCGCTCATGAGAAAGGCGAAGCGCTGCCGGTACGCGGACTCGAACGCGGCCTCGATCTGCGCGACGCTGCCGAACGGCACGACCAGCGCCGAGTCCGTTCCCTCGTAGCGCACGTGCACGCGCTTGTGCACCCGCACCTGGCCGCCGCTGACGCCTTGACGCGTGAGCTCGTCGGCGGCTTCCTGCGCGAGCGCATCGACGCGCGCCGTGACAGCGTCCAACGCCGACAGCAGCGGTTGCTCAGGGTTGGAATCGAGCACGAGCTCGATCGAGGCCTCGCGCATCACGCTCTGATCGGCCAGGCCCATGCCGTAGGCCGACAGCACGCCGCCGAGCGGGTGCGCGAACACGCGGCTCATGCCGAGCGCGTCGGCCACCCGACACGCGTGCTGGCCGCCCGCGCCGCCGAAGCACTGCAGCGCATAGCGGGTCACGTCGTAGCCGCGCGCGACCGAGATTTTCTTGATCGCATTGGCCATCGCGCCGACCGCGATGTCGATGAAGCCTTCGGCGACTTCTTCCGGCGAGCGGCGCGCGCCGGTGGCCGCCTCGATCTCGGCGGCCATCGCGGTGAATTTTTCGGTGACGACCTGCGCGTCGAGCCGCTCGTTCGCCTGCGGCCCGAACACCTTCGGAAAGTACGCCGGCTGGATCTTGCCGAGCATCACGTTGGCATCGGTCACCGCGAGCGGGCCACCGCGTCGATAACAAGCCGGCCCCGGATTCGCGCCCGCGCTCTGCGGCCCGGCCCGAAAACGCGCGCCGTCGAACGACAGGATCGAGCCGCCACCGGCTGCGACCGTGTGAATGCTCATCATCGGCGCGCGCATGCGCACACCGGCCACCTGGGTCTCGAACGCACGCTCGAACTCGCCGGCGAAGTGGCTCACGTCGGTGGAGGTGCCGCCCATGTCGAAG
>JANMWQ010000039.1:0-2421 GCA_031394085.1 Rhizobacter sp.
AGGCCGAGTTCCTGCGCGCGCTTGATCTCGCCGTCCCAGTACGCGCCCTTGACCAACCGCACCATGAACCGCAGCCGGTGCGCGCGTGCGATGCGCGCGACTTCGTGAACGACTTCGAGCGCGCGCGTTTGGTACGCCTGCACCGCGAGGCCGAAGCCGCGCCACTGCGGGAAGTCGATTGCGATGCGCGCCGCGAGCGCGTCGAACACGTCGAGCGAGAGTTCGAGGCGGTCGCTTTCTTCGGCGTCGATCGTCAGGTTGATGTCGGCCTGCGCGGCCGGCTCGATGAGTTGCCAGACGCGCGGCAGCAGCTCGGCGAAAACGCGCTCGCGCTGGGCGTCTTCATAGCGCGAGAAGAGTGCGCTGAGCTTGATCGAGATGCCGTCGGCCGCCTCCGGGCCTTGCGTGTTCTTCGCGCCGGCGATCGCGTGGATCGCGTTCAGGTACGACGCGAGGTAGCGCTCGGCGTCGGCCTCGGTGCGCGCGCCCTCGCCGAGCATGTCGTAGCTGAAGCGCAGGCCGCTCGATGCCTTGCGTGCCGCGTTCGCCTCGCCTATCGCCTCCTTGATGGTCCGGCCGAGCACGAACTGGCGGCCGAGCAACTGGATCGCGCGCACCGTGGCGGCGACGACCGTTTGCGCACCGAGGCGCTTCAAGAGGCCGCTCTCGGAATCGTTCTCCGGCAAGAACTTCTTCGACAGTGCGATCGCGCTCGCCGACAGGTTCGCGAGCAGCTTGTGCGGGCCGCCCGCCGGTCGGGCGCCGCCCGGGCCCTCGAGGCCCTTTGCGGCGCCGAAGTCGGCCTTGCCGAGCTGGTCGGCGGTCAGTGCGATCGCGGTTTCGGCATCGGGCACGCGCAACAGCGCTTCGGCCAGCCGCATCAGTGCCAGGCCCTCGGCGCTCGAGATCGGGTACTCCTGCAGCAGCGACTCCATGGCCCAGAACGGCGCTGGGTTGTCGCGCACCGATTGCACCCAGGGCCGCGCGCGGCGCACCGCGGTGGGCCAGTCGACCTGGCCCTGCATCGAGTGCAACAGCGCGGCGAGCACCGCGAATTCGTCACGGTACGGTTGCGGCAAGCGGGCGAAGGCAGGTGCGGCGCTGAACATGGAGGACCTCTTGGGCGGTTGGGCTGGATCGGTCGCTAGGCTATTGATTTCGCGCCAGCATTAATCGCCAAAGAACGGCGGCGCAACAGAGAATAATTCGGCATGCGCACCGAAGATTCCTCGCCGCCCGCACTCGATCGCACCGACGCCAGAATTCTGCGCGTGCTCCAGGCCGACGGCCGCATCTCGAACCTGAAGCTCGCCGAGGCCGTGCACCTCTCGCCGACCGCCGTGCTGGAGCGCGTCAAGCGCCTGACGCGCGACGGTTTCATCCTCGGCTACGAGGCGCGGCTCGACCCGGCCAAGCTCGGCGCCGGCCTGCTCGTGTTCATCGAGGTCGTGCTCGACCGCACCACGGTCGACGCGATGAGCCTCTTCAAAGCGGCCGTGCAGGTGCGGCCAGAGATCCTCGAATGCCACCTGGTGGCCGGCGGGTTCGACTACCTGATCAAGACGCGGGTTGCGAACATGCAGGCGTATCGCGAGTTCGTCGGCTCGGTGATCTGGTCGTTGCCGGGCGTGCGCGAGACGCGCACCTACGCGGTGATGGAGGAAGTGAAGAACACGACGATGCTGCCGATCTGAAGGGCGGCGTTGACGGTCGTCTTCAGCATGCTGGAAACTGCGCGCACTCAACCGACAGCCACCCCGATGAAGATCGAGATCGACGACCTCTCCCGGCCCGCCATCCACGCCTTGCTGGAAGAGCACCTGCGCAACATGCACGCGCTCGGGCCGCCGGAGAGCGTGCACGCGCTCGACCTCGACAAGCTGCGCCGGCCCGAGATCACGTTCTGGTCGGCCTGGGAGGGCGAGGTGCTGCTCGGCTGCGGCGCGTTGATGGCACTCGGCGGCGGGCACGGTGAGGTCAAGTCGATGCGCACGCCCGAGGCGCGGCGCCGCACCGGCGCAGGTCGCGTGCTGCTGATGCACATCATCGAGGTGGCGCGCGAGCGCGGCTACGAACGGTTGAGCCTGGAGACCGGCTCGGTGGCCGCCTTCGTGCCGGCGCACCGCCTGTACGAGAGCGCCGGCTTCGTCGTGACCGGCTCGTTCGGCACCTACGCCGAAGACCCGAACAGCGTCTTCATGACGCTGGCGCTGGCGCCCTCGCGGGTGCCGGCCTCGGCCGCCGAGCCGACCGTGCCGACCGCGCGGTAACGCGCCGCCGAGGCCAGCCCGGCGTGCCGCACTGAGGCATTCAGGTGCGACAGGTGCGCGTAGCCGCCGCGTGCCGCGACCTCGGCCAACGCGTGCCGGTCCTGTGCCTGCTGCGCGCGGGCGCGGGCGAGCCGCCGCTGCATCACCCACG
>JANMWQ010000048.1:0-3212 GCA_031394085.1 Rhizobacter sp.
GGTCCAGACTGCGACCGTCGACACGGCGCACTTCGCCTATCGGCTCGCGCAGTGCCTGCTGCCGACCCGGCGCCTCGACGAGATCGAGGCCGAGCTGGCGCGCGACGAAAGCCTGTGGCCGGCGCTGGGCAACGAGGCAACAGTCGTGCGCCTGCGCCGCCAGCGCGTGCGTGCGCTGGTCTGCGCGTGGCGCGGCGATGCCGACGCAGCGCAGCAGCTGATCGACGCCGCCGACGAGCCGCTGCGCGTCGACGCCCCGGTCGAGTGGATGCGGCTGGCGCGCGCGCGCGTCATCAACCTGCGGTTGCAGCGGCGCTGGGCCGAGGCGATCGCGGCTGCACACGATGCCGTTGCCCGCTGCGACGCGCCCGGCACACTCGCAATCGATCGCGCCCACGCGCGCACCGAGCTCGGCCTCGCGCTGCTGGGCCACGGCGACACCGCAGGCGCCGACGCCCAGATCACGCTGGCGGAGCAGGAATTCGACCTCGCCGAGGTCGTTCCTGCGTCAGTGCTGCGCAGCGATGTGCTGCTGGCGCGCGGGCGATTACACCTGTCGGCGGGGCGCGCGGCCGACGCGCTGCCCTGCTTCGAGCGGGCCGAGCGCGGCTGGGCCGAAGTGAATCCCGGCAGCGTCTGGCATGCGCAGGCGCAAGAGGCGCTGGCCGAAGCGCAGCGCGCGTCGGCCGACACATGAACTAGGGGGGAGGCGCGGTGGAGCGGCGGTATTCCCGCCGCGTTTGCGATTGACCTGATGGAGCGGCTGCATGCACAGCCGCCCGAACCAGGGAGCCTCGCATGAACCTCGAAATTTCGACCCTCGATCCTGCCGCGCAACTGAAACCGCAACCGCAACCGCCGGTGCCGCTTGCCCGCTACGAGATCCACCATTACCCGGCCGCGTTGATCGACATGCGCACCTTGCCCGACGGCACACGCCTGATGTTGCGCCCGGTGCTGCCGCAGGACGAGCCGCTGCTCGCCGGGCTGGTGGCGCGGCTCTCGGCCGCTGGCCGGCGCAATCGCTTCCACGGCGCCGTGAACCTCGGCGCGGCGCAACTGCAGCGCATGTCGCGCATCGACTACTCACGCGAGCTCGCCTTCGTGATCACGGCTTGCGAAAACGCCACCGAGTGCGTGATTGCCGACGCCCGTTACTGCGTCGACGCCGACTCCCAAGGCGCCGAGTTCGCGCTGCTCGTCGACGAGCGCTGGCAGCGCCTCGGCCTGGGCCGCTGGGCGATGCACGCGCTGGGCAACGCGGCGCAGTCCGCCGGCCTGACCTGGCTGCACGGCGAGGTGCTGAGCGACAACGCGCCGATGCGGGCACTGATGCAACGCTGCGGACTGTGCTGCACGGCCGATCCGGAGGACGACCGGCTGGTGCTGGTGCAGCTTCGGCTGGGTCGCCTGCCTTCGGCGCGGGCTGCGGCACCGCGGCTCGGCCGCCACGGTGCACTGGCCAGGCTGGCCCGCTGGCTGCCAGGCGCGGCATGGCGAGACGCTGCGGCGCCCGAGGGCTCGCAGCGCAGCGTCGGCCCGATCGCGAGCACATCATGAGCGCACCCCTGAACTTCGCCGTCGTGCTCGGCAGTGGCGGCGTGCGCAGCATCGCGGCACTCGGCATGGTCGAGGTGCTGGCGCGAGAGGGGCTGATGCCTGACCTGATCGTGGGTTGCAGTGCGGGTGCGATGTTCGGCGCGCTGATCGCGGCCGGGCACGAGGCCGGCGAGGCGGTTCGCATCGCCACCACGCTGTGGTCGGCCGACATCACGCGCAAACGCCGCTGGCGGGCCATTCCGCAAATGCTTTGGCCGCGCTTGTGCGGTTTCGATGCCGACTTCGCGCTGCGCGATGACCGCCCGATCCTGCAGCGACTCGACCAGGCCTTCGGCAATGTGCGGCTCGAAGACCTGCGCGTGCCGCTCAGAGTGACGACCACCGATGTCGCCACCGGCGCGACCGTGGTGCTGAGCCGGGGCAGCTTGGTCGAGGCGCTGCGCGCGGCCGTGGCGCTGCCGTTCATGTTTTCGGCGGTGCCGATCGATGGGCGGCGGCTGATCGACGGTTTCGTCTCCGACCCGCTGCCGGTCAGCGCCGCGGCGGATGCCCACAGCGTGCTGGCGCTCGGCTTCGCCTCGCCGATGCCGCACCGCGTCGACCGGCCGACGCGCATGCTGGCGCAGGTCACGTCGGCGATGACCAACAACCTCGTCGAAGCGCGCGTCGCTGCGGCCACCGCCAGCGGCCAGCGGCTGCTCACGCTGATGCCGGCGCTCGAGCGCCGCGTCGGTTTGTTCGACACCGCCGCGATGCCTTACCTGGTGGACGCCGGCCGGCGCGCCACCGAGGCCCGGTTGCCGGCGATCATGGCGCTGCTGTCGCACCGACCGCACCTGGCCGTGGCCTGAGCGCCTGAGCGCCCGGGGTCACGATTCACGCGGTCCGTTTCACCTGCCCACCAGCAGCGACGCCGCGATCCCCCACATCACCAGCGCGATCAGCGCATCGAGCACCTTCCACGCGATCGGTCGCGCGAACAAGCCGCGCAATGCGCGCGCGCCGAAGCCGAGGGCGAAGAACCAGACGAAGCTCGCCGCGGTGGCACCGACACCGAAGGCCGCGCGCGAACCCGCGGGCTGCTGGCTCGCGATCGACCCGAGCAGCACGACCGTGTCGAGCCAGCAGTGCGGGTTCAGGTAGGTGAACGCGAGGCAGGCGGTGACGGCGGCGCGCAGGCTCAGCGGGGTGTCGGTGGCGGCCGCCATCGATTCGGTGTGGAGCGCGCGTCGCGCCGCGAGCAGCCCGTAGGCGATCAGGAAAGCCGCGCCGCCATAGCGCGCGAGCGTCAGCAGCGCCGGGCTGCGTTGCACGAATGTGCCGAGGCCGGCGACACCGATCGTGATCAGCAGTGCATCCGACACCGCGCACACCAGCACCACGGCGAGTACGTGTTCGCGCTTGATGCCTTGGCGCAGCACGAACGCGTTTTGCGCGCCGATCGCGACGATGAGGGCGCCGGAGGTGGCGAAGCCTCTGAGAAATGCGAGTTCCATGCGGCGCGGGGCTGACACCAGAGCGATCGGTCGACCGCCGCCGGGCCGCGCGATGCTACTGGAACTGCTGCAGCATCCGCTCGAGCGCCATCGTGAACGGCACCTCCATCATCGGCAGTGTCAGCAGCATGCCGATCAGCCCGACCGAGACGGTGA
>JANMWQ010000061.1:0-10695 GCA_031394085.1 Rhizobacter sp.
CTGCGCGAGTTCGACATCCGCATTCCGCAGCACCTGTCGCTCGTCGGCTTCGACAACCTGCCGATGAGCGCCACCATGGACCCGCCGCTCACGACCATCGACGTCTCGAAGCGAAAGATCGGCAACCTCGCGATCACGCTGCTCGCCGAGCAGATTCGTTCGCAAGTGAGCGAACCGGCCGTGAAGATTCTGGTGGGCGCCGAACTGGTGGTTCGCCACAGCGTGGCACAAAAGGCCGCGAAGCGAAGCCGGCCCCTGTCGAACGCGACCTGATCCGCCAGCCCGCCTCGGAGCCGGGCCGCGAACGGGCGGCTCCATCGTTGTGCAAGCTGCTCGGCCCCCGGTCGGCTGGCCCACGCCCCCGTGGTGGGGCGGGGCGCTGCGAAGACGTTGGGCTCGCTGCGCGGCAGCGCCAAGCCGGCGCACGCGCAAAAAGTCCGATCCCGGCGCACTGAGGGCTCAATCTCTGCGCGAATCTGTCGAAGACGGACCACTGAAGGCATCGACTCGCGAACAGCTCGATTGCCCACCGCACCCGCACGCGGGATCCGTGCCCCACCTTCGAGCAGCAGCACTTCATGCGCCGTACCTCCCACGTCACTCCGCACTTGTCGAAGAGCGGTCGTCACCGGCGCACGCGCTGGCTGATCGCGTCGGCGCTTTGCATGGCGCTCGCCGGCCCGGCGCACGCTGCCGATCCATCGCTCGACCGCGCCGCCGAGTTGATCGGCGCGCACGACGCCGCGACCGCCTACGCCGAACTCGCGCCTCAGGAAGGCGCGCGGGCGGGTGATCCTCGATTCGACTACCTGCTCGGGTTGGCGGCGCTCGATGCCGGCCACATCACGCATGCCATCTTCGCCCTCGAGCGCGTGCTGGCGACTCGCCCGGACGATCACCCGGCGCGGGCCGAGCTCGCCCGCGCCTACCTCGCCGCGGGCGAGAGCGAGCTGGCCCGGAGCGAACTCGAACAGGTTCGCCGCACCGACATGCCGGAGGAAGCCGCCGCGGCCATCGACCGCGTGCTCGGCTTGCTGGATCAGGTGGCCCCGTCCGATCGGCCACGCTTCGCGGGCTATGCCGAGATCGGTGCCGGCTGGGACAGCAACGTCAACAGCGCCACCAACGCGGGGCAGTTCGCTATTCCCGCGTTCGGCGGGCTGCTGTTCAACGTGGCGCCCGGCAGCGGCCGCACCCGCGACGCGTTCGGCACCGCGGCGGCCGGCGCGAGCGTGCAGGCGCCGATGGCGCCGGGCTGGAGCTTCTTCGGCGGCATCGACGGGCGCAGCACCCTGAACGCGACGGCGCACGACCTGAACACCAGCGTGGCGGTCGGCTCCGCCGGCATCAGCCATGTCGACGGCGTGCACGCGCAAACCGCGGCGCTGCAGACCCACGCGGCGTGGATTTCATCGAGCCTTTACCGCACGGCCAACGGCGCGAGCCTGCAGTGGCAATCGCAACTCGACGCCGCCTCGCAGATGAGCGTGTTCGCGCAGTGGTCGCGCCTGACCTACACCGGCCAAAACGAGCGCGATGCCGATCGCAGCGTGCTGGGGTCGGCCTATGCGCGCCAGTTCGACTCGGCCGGAACGCTGGTCTACGCCAGCCTCTACGCCGCCGACGAACGCGCACGCGACGGCGACTTCGCGCACCACGGGCACCGGGCGATCGGGTTGCGCCTCGGCGGCGAGCACAAGCTCGGCGCCGCTGTCCTGTTCGCGGAGTGGCAATACGAGAGCCGCAGGTACGGCGGCAGCGAGCCGCTTTTCGACATTCGGCGAAACGACCGTCAGGGCGATCTGCTGGCGGGCAGCAGGTTCGCGCTGGCGCCGTTGTGGCAACTCATTCCGCAGATCCGCCATACCCGAGCAGCGTCGAACGTCGTCTTGTACGACCACCGGCGGACTGTCTTTCAACTGAGCTTGCGCAGGGACTTCAAATGATCACGACCTCGAAAAATCGACCCCTGCGGCTCTCGTGCATGGCGCTGGCGGCCGCTCTGTCGACGTCGATCCCGAGCCTCGTGCTGGCCGGGCCCGCGGCCACCGTGGTGTTCGTGTCCGGCGAGGTCAAGGTCCACGGACCGGCCGGCGCTTCGCGCAACGCAGTCGGTGGCGCGGTGGTGGACTCCGGGGAAACGATCGAAACCGTCAAGGGGCGCGTTCAGCTGCGCATGATCGACGGCGCGATGATGTCGCTGAGCGAGCGCACCACGCTGCGGCTCGACGAGTACCGCACGGCCGGCGCGGCGGGCGACGACGAGCGCGGCTACATGAGCCTGGTCAAAGGCGCACTGCGCACGATCAGCGGCAGCATCGGCAAGGCGCGGCCGGAGCGCTACCAGCTCGACACGCCTTCCGGCACGATCGGCATCCGCGGCACCGAATACACCGCCGCCGTCGACAACGGCTTGCGGGTCGGCGTGACGGCCGGCCGGGTCGCCGTGTGCAACGACGGCGGTTGCGTCGATGTGCCGAAGGGTTCCAGCGCGTATGCGCCGAGCCGGGCCGTCAAACCGAACGTCAGCGTGCGCGTGTCGGTCATCGTGCCACCGACTGGCGGCTTCAAGGTGGCAGCGCTCGATCGAACGACGCCGGCGACCCAGAGCGAGGGTGAGCGCGTCTCGCGCTTCCTCGAGTCCGCGTTCAATCGACCGGCGTCGCCGCCGGCGTTGGTGGTGACGTCCCCGGGCGGCGCAGAGGATGCGCTTCCGCAACTGAGCAGCCCCACCCCCGCCGCTGCGGATCAAGGCGCCCAGCCGGGGTCGCTGGTCGCTGCGCCGATCCCTGTTTCGACGCCGACGCCGACGCCGACGCCGACGCCGACTCCGACTCCGACTCCGACTCCGACTCCGACTCCGACTCCGACTCCGACTCCGACTCCGACGCCCGCCACCCCTGTCATCTCGCTTGCGAACGGCGACGGTACTGTCGGTCTGGTCTGGCGCACCGACAAGGGCGAGCTCGGCTCCGGCCTCACCGCCGGCACCCGCACGTTCGACGATGACGGCGGCCTCGTGGGGCTGAACGTGGTGGGCAAGGGCAAGAAGCTGTTCGACAAGGGCGTCACGGTCGATCCCGGCGCGGACGGGATCGTCGCGTGGGGCCGCTGGACCGACGGCGAAAGCAAGGTCAAAGACGCAGTGGGCCAAGGCAAGGGCAAGACCGCGACGCTGCACTACTTCGCGTTCTCCGGGCAACCGCTGCTGCCGGTGGTGATCGGATCATTCAGTTCCTTCGGCTCGACCGCGCCGACGGTGTCGTCAGGCGCAAAGATGGTGGCCGTGGGAGAAGTGAACTCGGCCCACGGGAGCATCAACGTCGCGTTCCTGACCGCCGTGGGCGGCTCGGCGGCCTACAGCCTCGTCGTGCCCGTGGCCGGGCAAAGCTTCTCACTCACCGGGCAGGCGGTGCAAATCTCGACCTTCGGCTTCTCGGGCGTCTCCGACATCCGCAGCAGCGGCACGGGCTGCGACGGCGGTTGCCCCGGAACCTTGGGGAACAACGTCTCGGTGATCGGCCTCGTCGGCGGCGCCGCAGGCAACCGCGCCGGCCTGACCTATGGTTTCGACAGCCGGATCGGCAACGTGTCCGGCGTCATCGTCTTCAAGCGCTGAGCCGATGGACCTGCCCGATCTGTCGTTCGTCGCTTCCACGGCGGCGCCAACAGCGCGCGCCTCGGCGATCGGCCGGTCGACGCGCGGGGCAGGTGCGAGCGCCGGCAGCGTGCTGGTCCTGTGCGACGGCGAACTCGCTGCTGCCGAGCCGCTCGTCCAGACGCTGCGCCGAGCCCGATTCGGGGTGCGTGCGCATCGACCCACGCGGGCGGAGGTGCAAATCGCGCTGGGCACCTGTGATGTCGTGGTCATCGATGCGCAGAGCTCATCGGACTGCATCGTCGAATGGATCGCATCCCTCCGCCGCTCGCATTCATCGAGCGAGCTCCCGATCTTCGTACTGGGCACGCAGGCTCGCGCCGGCCTGAGCTGCAAAGCGTTCGACGCCGGGGCCAACGACTGGATGGCGCGGCCGATCGATGCGTCCCAGTTGCCGCGGCGCGTCAACAACCTGGTCGAGCTCAGCCGGCTGCGGCGGCTGCAGACCGGTGAAGAGACCCGCATCCAGCAGGAACTGTCGACTCGAACCGAGCGGCTCGACGCGCTGATCGAGACGGGACTGATGATGTCGATGGAGCGAGATCGCTCCAAGTTGCTGCGTCAGTTGCTCACCGAGGGCCGACGAATTCTCAACTGCGACGGTGCCACCGTGTACATGGTCACCGAGGAGAAGACGCTGCGGTTCGAGATGCGCACGCTCGACGACGCGTTGCCGTCGATGCAGATCCCGCTCTGCGACGCGGTCTCCGGCAAGCCGAACGAAAACTATGTCTCGGTCTACACCGCGGTCCACAACCGGTCGGTGCTGATCGACGATGTCTACAGCGAAACCCGCTTCGACCTGAGCGGCACGCGCGCGTTCGACAAGAGCAGCGGCTACCGCACCGTGTCGATGTTGACCGTGCCGATCGCGCCGCGCGGCGGCGAGGCCATCGGCGTGCTGCAGTTCATGAACGCGAAGCAGCGCGACAGCGGCCGGATCGTGCCCTTCGAGCGCGACACCGTCGGGTTGGTCGAGGCATTGGCTGCGCAAGCGGCCGTCGCGCTCGACAACCTGAGCCTGGTGGAGTCGCAGAAGCAGCTGATGGAAAGCCTGATCCGTGTGCTCGCGACGGCGATCGATGCGAAGAGTCCGTACACCGGCCGGCATTGCGAGAGGGTCCCGGAACTGGCTTTCCTGCTGGCCGAGGCCGCCTGCAAAGCAACCGACGGACCGCTGGCGGCGTTTGCGTTCCGCAGCGAGGAAGAGTGGCAGGAGTTCCGCATCGGCGCCTGGCTGCACGATTGCGGCAAGGTCACGACGCCCGAGTACGTGATCGACAAAGCCACCAAGCTCGAGACCATCAACAACCGCATCCACGAGGTCAGAACGCGATTCGAGGTGCTGCTGCGCGACATCGAGATCGAAAGGCTGCAGGCGCATTTGTCGGGCACGCTCGATGACGAACGGGCCGCCGCCCTGGTCGCACGACAGGCGCAACTGCAAGACGACTTCGCCTTCGTCGCGGCATGCAATCTCGGGAGCGAGGCCATGGACGCAGCCGACGAGCACCGCCTGGCTGCCATCGCGAGTACGCCATGGACACGTCACTTCGATGATCGCCTCGGTCTTTCCGACGGCGAACTCGCGCGTCGGATCGCGGAATCGGTCGCACCGCTGCCCGCGGTCGAGCAACTCCTGTCCGACCGGCCGCGCGACCTGGTGGCGCGCGGCGCCGACGACGGGCTGGTTCCCGAGTTCGATTTCAAGATGGATGTGCCGGAGCATCTCTACAACCACGGCGAGGTCTACAACCTCAGCATCCAGCGCGGAACGCTCACCGCGGAGGAGCGCTACAAGATCAACGAGCACATGGTGCACACGGTCATGATGCTGGAGCGGATGCCGTTCCCGAGGCACTTGCGCCGCGTCCCGGAGTACGCAGGCACGCACCACGAACGCATCGACGGCAAGGGCTATCCGCGCCAGCTCTCGGGTGGAGAGCTCTCGGTGCCGTCCCGCATCATGGCCGTGGCCGACATCTTCGAGGCGCTGACCGCATCGGATCGCCCGTACAAGAAGCCCAAGAAGCTCTCCGAGGCATTGCGCGTGCTTCAAGGCATGGCGGGCGACCACATCGACGCCGACATCTTCGACCTGTTCATCACCGCCGGCGTGTTCCGGGAATTCGCGGCCAAGCACCTGAGCGCGGATCAGATCGATGTCACCGACGGCACGCCCTACCTCTCGCGGGCGGCACGTGGGTGACCGCGCGCTCGTCACGGCCCCCGCCCTGCCGCGGATCGACCCGACCGACAGCGCTGCGGTGGTCGCCCGCGCGCTGGTCCATCTGTTCGGCGCGGTCGACGGCTTGCCGTGCAAGGTGAGCTGGGTGCAGCGCGAAACCGCGCACCGGCTCGTCGATGAAGCCGACCCGGCACTCGCCGCTGCGGCCCGCGCCATCGCCCAGGCGATCGACGCCGACGCTGGCGTCCACGACCGACAGCCCTACCACTGCCGGCAGCACTTCTGCGAGGTGATGTTGGCCGCGTCGACGCTGTCTCAGGTGCACCGGCTGTCGTCTCGTTCGGCCCAGTTGCTGCTGCTGTCTGCGCTCATCCATGACTTGGAGCACGACGGCAAACCGAACCTCGACTTTCGATTGGAACGCGCCAGCATCGCGCGTGCGACGCCGCACCTCGTGGCCGCCGGCGTCGATGCCGAAGCCCGCCAGCGCCTGGCTGCCCTGGTGCTCGCGACCGAGCCGCACCACGGTGTGCGAGCGGCCAGGCTGGCGCAGAATTTTCATGCGAGCGGCGTGGCGTTGCCGTCGCGCTTCGACGGCCCTTCGGAACTGCTGTTGCTCGCGCAAGACGAGGGCTTGTCGCGTCTGGCCATGCTGCTCTGCGAGGCCGACGTGCTGCCGTCTGTCGGCTTCACGTTGGCGCACGCGATGCGACTGCAGGGTCTGCTGGCGCGGGAGTGGGGGCGCGATCTCGGGCCGAGCGACAAGCTGGCGTTCATCGACGCGGTGCTGTCGGCCGGTGTGATCGGCCCGTTCTTCTTGCCCAACGTGGCGGCAATCCGGCAGCAACTGGCGAGGCGCGTCGGTGAGCCGCGTTGACACCGAAGCAGCGCGGCGGCGATGGAGCTGGCTGGTGCCCGCGAGTGCGTTGGCGCTGGTGACCGCCGTCATGCTGATCGACCCGCCCGCGGTGCACCTGCTGCGCAATGCCACCTTCGACCATTTTCAGCGCTGGCAGCCGCGCGTGCCGACCGACATGCCGGTGCGCATCGTCGACATCGACGACGAGAGCCTGCGGCGACTCGGCCAGTGGCCGTGGCCCCGGGACCGCGTGGCGCAATTGGTGACCGGCCTGGCGAGCGCGGGGCCCGCGTCGATCGCGCTCGACATCGTGCTGGCCGAACCGGACCGGACCTCACCCCGCACCTTGCTGGATGCCGAAGGCGTTCCTGCCGACACCGCCAGGTACCTGCGCACGCTGCCGGATCACGATGAAGTCTTGGCCGAAACACTGGCGCGCAGCAACGTGGCGATCGGGTTCGCGCTGACCCACGAGGTGCCCGACGGAACGCTCGATGCCGTCACCGGACAGGCCCCGCTCGCCAAGGCCCGCTTCGTCGCAGTGGGTGATTCGCCGTTGCCGCATGTACCGGCGTTCGCATCGAGCGTGCCGAGCCTCGTGGCCCTGCAGCGCGCATCGGCCGGACACGGCGCGATGACTTTTCTGCCCGACGCGGACGGCGTGATCCGCAAGGTGCCGCTGCTGGCCAACCTGGGCGGAAGCCTGGTGCCCTCGCTGTCTGCCGAGGCGCTCAGGCTGGCGCAGGGGGCCAGCAACTACACGGTGCGCACGGCGCCGAACGGCGGCGGGTTGACCGACGTGTCGGTCGGCGCGCTGCGGATGCTCACCGACGCCGAAGGTTCGATGCGGGTGCACTTCAGCCGTCGCATGCCGGGGCGCTACGTTCCGGCCTGGAAAGTGCTCGCGGGCGAAGTCCCGGCCTCGGAGCTCGCGGGTCGAATCGTTCTCGTGGGCACCTCGGCGCAAGGGCTGATGGACCTTCGGTTCAGCCCGCTCGGCGGCATCGTTCCCGGCGTCGAGGTTCACGCTCAGGCGCTCGAGCAGGTGCTCACCGGGCAGCAACTCGCGCGTCCGAGCTGGGCGCTCGGCGCCGAATTGCTCGCGGGTGCGGTTGGCTGCGCGCTCGTCGGTGTGATCGCGATGCTCGCGGGCGCGGCGGTGTCGATCGCCGCGCTGGCCGCGATCGTGATCGCGTTCTGGCTCGTCGCCTGGCAGGCGTTCGCGGGCGCGGGCCTGCTGCTCGATCCGGCGACGAGCACGCTGGCGCTTTGCGTCGTGTTCGTCCCGAGCACGCTGGTTCGCCATCTGCTGAGCGAGCAGCGCCAACGCTGGGTCAGGAACGCGTTCGCTCGCTACGTGTCGCCCAACCTGGTGGACTACCTGATCGACCACCCCGGCGCACTCGAACTCGGCGGCAAGCGGCAGCGCTGCAGCTTCGTTTTCGCCGACGTCGCCGGGTTCACGACCACGATGGAAACGATGGAGCCAGCCTCGGCGGTCAGCGTCCTCAACGCTTACCTCGACCGGATGATCTCGATTGCCTTCGAGCACGACGGCACGCTCGACCGCATCGTCGGCGACTCGGTCGCCATCGTGTTCTCGACGCCCGTCGAGCAGCCCGACCACGAGGCGCGGGCGCTTCGCTGCGCGCTGGCGATGCAGCGCTTCGCGCGCGGCTTCGTCGACGACCTGGCGGCGCGCGACATTCCCTTCGGCGACACGCGCATCGGCGTGCACACCGGCGAGGTCACCGTCGGCAACTTCGGCGGCAGCACGATCTTCGACTACCGCGCCCTCGGCGATCCGGTGAACACCGCCTCGCGGCTCGAAGGTGCCAACAAGTACCTCGGCACGCTGATGTGCGTTTCCGAAACCACGTTGGCCGGCTGCGCCGGCGCGCCGGCGCGCCCGATCGGGCGACTTCGGTTGTCGGGGCGGGTTCAGCCGGTGATGGCGTACGAGCCGCTGGACCCGGCCGCGCTGACTGAAGGCGATGAAGGCGACCTCGCCTACACCGCGGCCTTTCGGATGATGGCCGCGCATCGCAGCGAGGCGTTCGGCGCGTTCGAAGCGCTGCACAAGGAGCGTCCCGGCGATCCGCTGGTGCAGCTCCACTGGCGGCGTCTGCAAGCGGGGAGCGTCGGGGACCTGGTCGAACTGGAAGGCAAGTGAGGGATCGGTGGGTCGGCGCTGCCGATTCAGCGCGTTGAGCCGCAAACGACCGCTCGGCACGCTGCCTTCCGCTCAGTGGAAACCCGGCGTTGACAGCGCCGCCGCTTGGGGAGAACGTCTCTGGAGCCTCTACTCTGAAGGAGACGATCCTCATGACCGACTTCAATCCAACGGCCGCTGCACGGCGCTGGCTGACCGAATTCGACGCGGTGCTGCGAGCCGGCGACATCGAGGGCGCGCTGGCGCTCTTTCACACCGACAGCTACTGGCGCGACCTCGTCGCCTTCACCTGGAACATCCGCACGCAAGAAGGCACCGAGGCGATCCGCGAGATGCTGGTGGCGCGCCTGGACGACACCGCACCGTCCAACTTCGAACTCGATGGCGAGGCCAGCGAGGCCGACGGAGTCACCGACGCATGGTTCACGTTCGAGACCAAAGTGGCGCGCGGCCGCGGGCACCTGCGCCTCAAGGAGGGCAAGGCCTGGACGCTGCTGACCACCATGGTCGAGCTCAAGGGCTTCGAGGAACACACCGGCACGCGCCGCATCAAGGGCGCAGAGCACGGCGCGCAGCCGGGCCGCAAAAGCTGGCTCGAACGCCGCCATGACGAGCAGGCGCGGCTGGGGTACGAAGACCAGCCCTACGTCGTGATCATCGGCGGTGGGCAGGGCGGCATCGTGCTGGCGGCACGGTTGCGGCGCCTCGGCGTGCCGACGCTCGTCGTCGAGAAAAACGAGAAGGCCGGCGACAGTTGGCGCAAGCGCTACAAGAGCCTGTGCCTGCACGACCCGGTCTGGTACGACCACCTGCCCTACCTGCCGTTCCCGGACGACTGGCCGGTGTTCGCGCCGAAGGACAAGATCGGTGACTGGCTCGAGATGTACGCCAAAGTGATGGAGCTGAATTACTGGGGCAGCACCGTCGCGAAAAAGGCCACCTTCGACGCGGACAAGGGCGAATGGGAGGTGCTGGTCAACCGTGCCGGCCAGGACGTGACGCTGCGGCCCCAGCAGCTGGTGTTCGCGCTGGGCGTGTCGGGCTATGCCAACGTGCCCAGGCTGCCCGGCGCCGAGACCTTCGAGGGCGAGCAGCACCACAGCAGCCAGCACCCCGGCCCCGAGGGCTGCGAGGGCAAGAAGGTCGTCGTGCTGGGCAGCAACAACAGCGCGCACGACATCTGCGCTGCGATGGTGGAACACGGCGTGGACGTGACCATGGTCCAGCGCACCAGCACGCACATCGCGCCGTCGGAATCGCTGATGGAGCTCGCGCTCGGCGGCCTCTACAGCGAGCAGGCGCTGAAGAACGGCATCGACCACCACACCGCCGACCTCGTCTTCGCCAGCGTTCCGTATCAAATCATGCACACCTTCCAGATCCCCGTGTACGAGGAGATGAAAAAGCGTGACGCCGATCTGTACGGGCGGCTGGAGAAAGCCGGCTTCATGCTCGACTTCGGAGACGACGGCTCGGGGCTGTTCATGAAGTACCTGCGCCGCGGCTCGGGCTACTACATCGACGTCGGTGCCAGCGAGCTGGTGGCCAACGGCAGCATCAAGCTCAAGAGCAAGACGACCATCGAGCGCATCAACCCGAACAGCGTGACGCTGACCGACGGCACCGTACTCCCGGCCGATGTGCTTGTCTACGCCACCGGCTACGGCTCGATGAACCAATTCCTCGCCGACCTCGTGTCACCCGCGGTGGCCGACTCGGTCGGCAAGGTCTGGGGCCTGGGCAGCGGCACGACCAAGGACCCCGGTCCGTGGGAAGGTGAGTTGCGCAACATGTGGAAACCCACGCAGCAGCCCAAT
>JANMWQ010000076.1:0-10339 GCA_031394085.1 Rhizobacter sp.
CGCCGTGGTTCCTCGACGATGTCGACGGCCACAGCCGGCTCGACCGCATGGAGCAGGCGCTGCGGGCCTGCACGCTGTGGCTCTGGCTCGACCTGCGCTTTCCCGGTGTCTACGGCCACCTCGAGCGCGTGATCGCGCTGCGCGGCAGCTTGAACGACGGCATCGAACGCCAGCTCCAGGGCAAGCGGCCGTTGGCGATGGTGCGGCGCGGCGGGCGCAAGTAAGGCGCTCTGGTGACGCGCGTTGCGCGCGCCGCGGTGTGGGGTGCCGCACAGACCCGAACGGCGAATTCGGGTTTGATACAGGCCGTTCGCGTGCTCGACGGGGGAGCCTCACGAGAACTTCGATCTCCGGCGTGCTCTTGACCCACGTGAGTTCCGCAATGGCGGCGTACCATGAACCGAACGACGGGCCAGACATCGGCCGACCCTCCATGCAACGCGAAGTGACCACCGAAATCGCCTCCTGCCTGACGGGCCTCGCAGCGCAGACGAGTTCGGCCGAACGAATCGCAGAGACGGTCGCAGCGACCTTGTGGGGCATCCATCAGGCGCTGGTGCCGATCGTCGGGGAGCGTGGCGTGGCGGCCCTCTACAAACGTTCGTTGCACCTCGCCAAGACCCGCTTCGTCTGGTTGCCGGACCCCCAAACCAGCGCACCCGAGGCCATGGACGTCGGGCCCCTGACCACCTCACTGGCAACGCAAGGCGCGGCAGAAGCCGCGGTCGCCGGCGCCCGACTGCTCCAGGATTTCCATGAGCTCCTCGTCACGCTGATCGGCCCCTCGCTCACCGAGCGCTTGCTGCGCCCCGTCTGGATCACCTTTTTGAGCGCTCCCTCGGCGATCGACAACACGCAAGGACGCGCAACGTGATCATCAATCGCCCGGCCACCGGCTTGCCCAGCCTCGACGCGATCCCCGACGCGCCGGACGACGCAGAAGCGAAGGCGCAAGAGCGCCTTGGTCAGCTCCAGGGTCAGGTCGAAGCGATGCGTGCCGTGCTGGTGCAGTTGCTGCAGGAAGTGGTTCAAGCCGAGAGTCGCCTCGATCGCGGTCAGACAGCGCAACTCCTGGAGGCGAACGAGAACCTGGTCGTCAGTGCGCTCGGCGCGCAGACCGACGCGGAGACGGCCAACGGCGCGCTCGATGAAGCGTCCCGCGTCGCCACGCTCGATCCGCTCACCGGGCTGCCCAACCGCACGCTGCTGATGGATCGCTTCGACAGCGCCATCGCCCACGCCAAGCGGCACGGAAACCGCGTCGCGCTTCTGTTTCTCGACCTCGATGCGTTCAAGCAGATCAACGACCGCCTGGGTCACGCGGCCGGCGACCAGGCGCTGCAGCTGGTCGCCGATTGCCTGAGCTCGCTGGTGCGCGAGACCGACACGGTCAGCCGCCATGGTGGCGACGAGTTCTTGATCCTGCTTTCCGAGGTGGCCCATGCAGGCGACGCGGCGCGCGTGGCCAGCAAAGTGAACGCGACACTGGGCTCGTACGCGCGAATACTCAACCGCGCGGTCGACCTGTCGGCGAGCATCGGGATCAGCGTGTACCCCGATGACGGCGAAGACGCCAAGTTGCTGATCGACCGTGCCGATGTGGCCATGTACCGAGCCAAGAAGCAGGGGCTGGGCGGGTACGTGTTCCACGGCCACCGACCCGGGCACGCGCCGCATCCTTCGACGCTATCGCCCGAGGCTCCGCGGCGCCTTCGAACCGAGTTCGATTTGTCCGCGGCCGAGTACGACCTGCAAAATGCGCAACTGCGCGATGCCAACGAAGCGCTCGTGCTGGCAGCGCTCGGTGCGCAGGAATTGCTGGCCGCCGCAGAGGTGGCCAAGGCCCGTCAGGCGGAGTTACCTGGTCGACAAAGCTGAGAGCGGCGCGGTGTCAACGCCCGCCGAACAACCAGTTCAAACGCGCCAGGTACCGACCGAACGCGCCTGACGAAATATTGGGCAGCGGCGTCGGACGCCGGAGGCGCCTGAAGCTCAGCCGTGAGGAGCCCTCGAAAACAATCGGCACGAAGGGCCGAAAAATTGTCGGCGCATTGGCCGCTGGCACGAGCTTAACCACGGGAGCCACTCGCGGCCGAGGCGCGCTCGGTCGATGCCGCCTGCAGCGCGCCGATTTCTCGCTCGGTCGCAGCGAGATCGTCGGCCAGGCGGTCGAGTCGGCCACCGAGCCACGGCCGGGCGCGGTAGGCGATGGCGAGTTCCTGTTTGAGCCGAAAGTAGCGGCCCATCAGCGGTTCGAGTTCCATGGTGTGGCTCCTGTCTGGTTTCGAGTATCGAAACGCGATGGCTTCTGGCCTGTCGGACAACAGGCTGTCGCGAGTTCGGAGAACGGCGCGGCGGACCTCGCCAAAGGTCAATTTTGCGCGCGTCTGGCGCAAAATGCTGCATTGCACCAATCTTTGCGTCTCATGAATCTCCACACCATTTCCGAAACGATCGACCGAGCGCTGCGCTCCGCGGGGCTCGATACCGAGAGCGGCCCGGCCCGTCGTGCGGCCGACACGATCCGCCGCGCGCTCGCCGCTGCGGGGCTGGCCCAGCGCCCGGCGGCGCACAAAGAACCGCGCCCGGCGGCGCACGAAGAACCGCGCCCGGCGGCGCGCGAAGAACCGCGCCCCGCGGCGCGACGCGAGACGCGCGCCGATGCAGCCCCGGTCGAGTTCGTCGAGCGGGTCGACGTGCCCCCGCCGACACCCGCCGCGCCCGCTGCTCGACCGACATCCGCACCGCACAGCGCACCGGCCCGCAGCGACGCGGGCTTTTTCGAGCGCAGCCACACCGGCGCGGCCGGCACGCGCGCTTACAAACTCTACGTGCCGGCCAGCGCGCCGCCCGGCCCGATGCCGCTGATCGTGATGCTGCACGGCTGCAAACAGAACCCCGACGACTTCGCTGCGGGCACGCGCATGAACGCGCTCGCCGAGCAGCACGGCTTCGTGGTCGCCTACCCGGCGCAATCGCGCAAGGCGAACGGCTCGAACTGCTGGAACTGGTTTCGATCGGCCGACCAGGTCCGCGAAGGCGGTGAGCCGTCGATCCTCGCGGGCATCGCGCGCGACGTGATCGAGGCCGAAGGGATCGACCCGCAGCGCGTCTTCGTCGCGGGGCTCTCGGCCGGCGCGGCGATGGCGGTGATCCTGGGCAACACCCACCCGGACGTGTTCAAGGCGGTCGGCGCGCACTCGGGCCTGCCGCATGGTGCGGCACACAGCGTGGGGTCGGCGTTCGCTGCGATGCACGGCAGTGGCTTGTTCGGCGGGCGCCCAGCGGCGCGCGGCACGCCGGGCGCCGGCGCACCGACGATCGTCTTCCACGGCGACCAGGACGCGACCGTCGTTGCGACGAACGCGGCGGCGATCGTCGAGCAGGCCGTGGCCGCCGCCGAACCACGCGAACCGCTGCGCCCGGAGGTGCTCGCACCCGCCGATGCCGGCGACCGCGAATTCACGCGCACCGTGTACGCCGACGCGACGGGGCGCGTGCGGGTCGAGCACTGGCTGCTGCACGGCGGCGCGCACGCCTGGTCGGGCGGCGACACCGCGGGTTCGTACACCGACGCGAAAGGGCCCGACGCCTCGGCCGAAATGCATCGCTTCTTCATGGCGCAGAGATGACGCTGTAAAGCGCAACGCGCACGCTGGAAGCGGTGTACCGTGAACCGGCGCCGCGCGGCCATGCGCTGAAAGGAACCTGCCCTTGACCTCCCTCGCCCCCCAAGACACGGTCTATCTGTTCGACGTCGACAACACGCTGCTCGACAACGACCGGGTCGTCGCCGACTTGCGCGCCCACCTCGTCGACGCCTTCGGTGCGCAAAGCGCCGACCGCTACTGGGCCGGCTTCGAGGCCTTGCGCATCGAGCTCGGCTACGCCGACTACCTGGGCGCGCTGCAGCGCTACCGCGTCGAGGCCGACTGCGACCCGAAGCTGCTCGCAATGTCGTCGTTCCTGATCGACTACCCGTTCGCGAGCCGGCTCTACGCCGGCGCACTCGATGCGCTCGCGCATGTGCGCCGCCGCGGACCGACGGTGATCCTGTCGGACGGCGACGTGGTGTTTCAGCCGCGCAAGATCAAGCGCTCGGGGCTGTGGGACGCGGTAGAAGGCCGCGTGCTGATCTTCATCCACAAAGTGCTGATGCTCGCCGACCTGCAGCGCCGCCACCCGGCGCGGCACTACGTGATGGTCGACGACAAGCTGCGCATCCTGACTGCGATGAAGGCGCAGATGCGCGAGCGCCTGACGACCGTGTTCGTGCGCCAGGGCCACTACGCGCTCGACCTCGCAGCGATCGCCAACTTCGCGCCCGCCGACCTCTCGATCGAGCGCATCGGCGCGCTCGCCTCCCTGGAGCTGCCATGACGACACCCGGCTACACCGACCCGCTCTACCTGCTGCCGTTCGACCACCGGCACTCCTACCTCACCGGCATGTTCGGGTTCGAGCCGCCGCTCGCCGCCGAGCAGCGCGCCCGCGTGATCGACAGCAAGCGGCTGATCTTCGAGGGCTTTGCGGCCGCGCTCGCGCAAGGGGTTCCGTCTGCACACGCCGGCATCCTCGTCGACGAAGAGTTCGGCGCCGCGTTGCTGCGCGAGGCGAAAGCGAGCGGCGCGATCACCGCGATGTCGGTCGAGAGCAGCGGTTCGGACGAGTTCGCGTTCGAGTACGGCGACGATTTTGCGGCTCACCTCGAAGCGTTCGCGCCGACCTTCGCGAAGGTGCTCGTGCACCACAACGTCGACGGCGACGCCGCACTCAACGCGCGCCAGACCGAACGCCTCGTGCGCTTGTCGGCCTGGTGCCGCGCCCACGACCAGAAGTTGATGTTCGAGTTGCTGGTTTCGGCGACGAAGGCGCAGCTCGCGCGGGCCGACGGCGACGCCGCGGCCTTCGACCGGCAGCAGCGCCCGGCCCTGATGGTGCGTGCGATCGAATCGTTGCAAGACGCCGGCATCGAGCCCGACGTGTGGAAGGTCGAGGGGCTCGGCCGCCGCGAGGACTGCGAGCGCATCGTCGCCAGCGCGCGCCGCGGCGGTCGCAGTCGGGTCGGCTGCATCCTGCTCGGGCGCGGCGCGAACGAGGCGCAGGTCGGCGAGTGGCTGAGCACCGCGGCCTCGGTGCCCGGCTTCATCGGCTTCGCGGTCGGTCGCACCAGTTTCTGGGATGCGGTTGCCGATTTCGAGGCCGGCCGCGCAACCCGTGCCGAGGCCGCACAACGCATCGCCGCGCGCTTTCGCGAATGGGTCGATATTTTTCGCAACGCACAGGCCTCGAAAGGTTGAGCCATGCCGATCGACACGCAGCCGCCCGACACCGCGAACACCACGAACACCGATTCGTGCCCCTCCGATGCACTCGTGTTCTTCGGTGTCGCCGGTGACCTCGCCTTCAAGAAAATCTTCCCGTCGCTGTACGCGATGGCCAAGCGCGGACGCCTGAGCGTGCCGGTGGTCGGCGTGGCGCGGCGCCCGTGGTCGATCGACGAGTTTCGCGCCCATGCGCGCGAGAGCGTTCAGGCCAGTGCCGCGGCCAAAGGCGGGCTCGACGAAGCGGCGTTCGACACGCTCGCCGGCCTGCTGCGTTATGTGGGCGGCGACTACGACGACCCGGCCACGTTCAAGGCGCTGCGCACCGAACTCGGCGCGGCGCGACACCCGGCGCATTACCTGGCGATCCCGCAGTCGATGTTCGGGCCGGTGGTCGAGCAGCTCGCGGCCTCGGGCTGCACCGCCGGCGCGCGCGTGATCGTCGAGAAGCCCTTCGGCCGCGACCGCGCCTCGGCGCAGGCGCTGAACAAAATTCTGCTCGGCAGCTTCGACGAGGCGCACATCTTTCGCATCGACCACTACCTGGGCAAGCAGCCGGTCTACAACTTGGTGTTCTTCCGGTTCGCGAACGCGTTTCTGGAGCCGCTGTGGAACCGCAAGCATGTCGAGAGCGTGCAGATCACGATGGCCGAGAGTTTCGGCGTGCAGGGCCGCGGCGCGTTCTTCGAGCAGACCGGCACGGTGCGCGACGTGGTGCAGAACCACCTGTTCCAGGTGCTCGCGAACCTCGCGATGGAGCCGCCCGCACGCAGCGACAGCGAGTCGATGCGCGACGAGAAGGTCAAGGTGCTGCGCTCGATCAAGCCGATCAGCGCGGCGAACCTGGTGCGCGGCCAGTTCGACGGCTACCGAGGCGAAAAAGGCGTGGCCGCCGATTCGCAGGTCGAGACCTTCGCTGCGCTCAAGCTCGAGATCGATTCGTGGCGCTGGCAGGGCGTGCCGTTCTACATCCGCGCCGGCAAGTCGCTGCCGGTGACCTGCGCCGAAGTCGTGGTGCGGCTGCGCTGCCCGCCGCAGATTTTTCCGGCCTGTGAGGCGGGGCGCAACCATGTTCGCTTTCGCATCGGGCCGAACGAGGCAATCGCGATCGGCATGACGGTGATGGATACCGCCGAGCGTGGCACCGGTCAGGCGATCGAGCTGCTCGACACGCGCCACCCCGAAGGCGATGCGATCGACGCCTACGAGCGCCTGCTCGGTGACGCGATGGCCGGCGACTCCACGCTGTTCGCGCGCGAAGATTACGTCGAAGAAGCATGGCGCATCGTCGACCCGGTGCTGGGCGCGGTCACGCCGTTGCACCCGTATGCGCCGGGCCAGTGGGGGCCGAACGAGGCCGACTCGATCACGCCGCCGGGGGGTTGGGTGGTGCCCGAGCCCGGCGCCTGAACAACGCGCAGCGCGCAGCGGATACTCGCGAAAACGGAGATCCGCATGGGCCCTGAAACAACCCCGCTCGACCCCGCCATCGTCAAGGCGCCGACGGCCGTCTCGACCGCCACGGTCACCACCGTGCTGCTGAAGAAGGGCCTGCGCAACGTGTGGCTGCGCGGCACGCGGCCGCTCGATGCGCGCGCCTCGCCGATCCCCGCACGCGTCGTCGGCCGCGCGTTCACGCTGCGCTTCGTCTCGGCGCGCGAAGACCTCGCCACCCCGGCCTCGTGGGCCGCGCCGATCTCGACCCGCGCCGCGATCGAGGCGATGCCGGCCGGCTGCATCGCGGTCGTCGGTGCGATGGGCGTGACCGACGCCGGCATCTTCGGCGACATCCTCTGTGCGCGCATGAAGAAGCGCGGCGTCGCAGCACTCGTGAGCGACGGCGTCGTGCGCGATCTGGCCGGCGTGCTCGGCACCGGGCTGCCGGTGTGGTGCCAGGGCACGGCGGCGCCGGCGTCGGTCGCCGGCCTCACTTTCGTCGGCTGGCAGGAGCCGATCGACTGCGGCGGCGTGGCGGTGTTTCCGAACGACGTGATCGTGGCCGACGCCGATGGCGCGGTGCTGATCCCGGCGGCGCTGCTCGACGACGTGGTCGCCGCCAGTGTCGAGCAGGAGCGGCTCGAGGGCTGGATCATGGGCGAGGTCGAGCGCGGCGTGCCGCTGCCTGGGCTGTACCCGGCAAACGACGAAACCGCCGCGCGCTACCGCGCCTGGGCCGCGGCGAACGGCGACAGCCACCCCGACGACGGAGGCGCCCGATGAGCGCCTCAACGCACACGATCAACGTCGAACCGTTGCGCGCGGCGGTGAACGAATTGATGCGCGGTTTCGGCAGCGCGCCGCGCGAGATCGGCCTCGTCACCGAGAACCTGATTCAGGCCAACCTGACCGGCCACGATTCGCACGGCATCGGCATGTTGCCGCGTTACGCCAACGCATTCCTCGAAGGCGGGCTCATCGCCAACGCGCACATCACGACGAAACTCGACAGCGCCACGCTGCTCGCGCTCGACGGCAACGCCGGCTTCGGCCAAGTCATCGGCCACGAGGCCATGGAACTCGGCATCGCCCGCGCGAAGGCGCACGGCAGCTGCATCGTCGCGCTCGCCAACTCGCACCACCTGTGCCGCATCGGCGCCTGGGCCGAGATGGCGGTGGCCGAGGGCCTTGTCTCGATGCACTTCGTCAACGTGATCGCGCGGCCGATCGTGGCGCCCTGGGGCGGACGCGATGCGCGCTTCGGCACCAACCCGTTCGCGGTCGGTATCCCGGTCGCGGGGCGCGATCCGGTGATCCTCGACCTGGCCACCAGCGTCGTCGCGCAGGGCAAGACGCGCGTGGCGCACAACAAGGGCGAGCGGCTCGCGCCCGGCCAGTTGCTGGACGATCGCGGCGAGCCCACCACCGACCCGAAGTTCGGCGTGGTCGAACCGATCGGCGCGCTGCGCACCTTCGGCGAGCACAAGGGCTTCGGCCTCGCGCTGGTGTGCGAGCTGCTCGGCGGCGCGCTTGCCGGCGGTTTGGCAACGCATGGCCCCGGCGACGGCAAGCAGCGCGTGCTCAACGGCATGCTCACCATCTTGTTCGACCCGGCGCGGCTCGGCGAATCGGCGGTGTACTCGAGCGAGATGCAGGCCTTCCTCGACTGGGTGGTCGCCTCGCCGCCCCAGGCCGGCAACGAGCGGGTGCGTGTGGCCGGCGAGCCCGAGCGCGAGTCTCGCGCGCGGCGCATGGTGCACGGAATTCCGGTCGATGCCACCACCTGGGCCGAGTTGCTGGCCGCTGCCGAGAAGCTCGGCCGCGACCCGGCCGAAGTCAACCGGCTCGCGGGCCTGGATACCGCCTGAGGGCGAGACAGTTTTTCGAATTCACTCCCTCTCCGTTTGCGAGAGGGTTGGGATCAGGGCTCGCGAAACGAGATGGTTCCCACCGCGAGCGGGGCGGCGCGCGACCCGGTGTCAGACGCACTGACAGCGCTGAGTCCTACGGCGCGGGCGATGGGGCGCTGCTACGGTACGCACAAAGGTCAGACGGCCCGCATCGATGGTCACGTGCCTGACGACCGAACACCTTATGAGTACGCCCCTCAAAACCTTTCTCGTCGAAGACAGCCCGATGATCCGGGAAAACCTGATCGCTGCGCTCGAAGAACTCGCGCCGGTGGAAGTCGTCGGTACCGCGGAAGACGAAAATTCGGCGGTCGACTGGCTGACCGGCGCGCGGTCGCCCTGCGACCTTGTGATCATCGATATCTTTCTCAAAGGCGGTTCCGGCCTCGGCGTGCTGCGGGCCGCTCACGAACTGGCGCCACCGATGACCTTGGTCGTGCTGAGCAACTACGCCACCCCCGACATGCGCCGCCGCTGCGAGGCGCTCGGCGCGACCCGCGTGTTCGACAAGTCGAACGAAATCGATGCGCTGATCGACTACTGCGAGACGCTTGCGACCGACTGAGCCTGCGAGACGCGACGATTCGTCGACTATGACCGTTCGGCCCGTTGCAGCGATGCATCTGACGGGGCCACCCGGGCGTTGAGCGGTCTAAACGGCACGATATTCTGCGACCTGTGTGCGTTGGATCGGAGCGGTGTCGATGCGGAACGTGATTCGTTATTTGGGTGCTGCGGTACTGTCGGTTTGCGCCGCCACGGCGGCCTGGTCGCAACCCCTGGCGAAGGCGCCGGGTGCCAAACCGGTTCGGGTCGGTTTCATCTGCCCGCTCACCGGCGGCTCACAAGACTTCGGCAACAGCGCGCGCCTGGGCGCTGAGCTGGCCGTCAAAGAGATCAACGAAGTCGGCGGCTACCTCGGGCGCCCGATCGCGCTCGTGGCACGCGACGACAAGGCCAACCCCGACGAGGGGCGCAAGGTCTCCGAAGACCTGGTGCTCAAAGAGAAGGTCGCCTTCACGCTCGGTTTTTGCAACACCGGTGTCGCGCTGAAATCGCTCGACGTGTTCCAAGACAACCAGCATCTGCTCGTCATCCCTGTGGCAACCGGCTCGGCGCTGACGGCGAAGTACCCCGCCGCCAGCAGCTTCATCTTTCGCATGTCGGCACGCGACACGGTACAGGCCGGGTTTCTGGTCGACGACATCGTCAAGCGCGGCTTCACGCGCATCGCGGTCCTCGCCGACAAGACCGGCTATGGCGAAGGCGGTTTCAACGACGTGCAGGCGTTCCTGGCGGCCAAAAAACTCACGCCGGTCTATGTCGGCCGGTTCGACATCGGGGTGAAATCGCTGGCCGACGACGTCGCGCGGGCCAAGGCGGCGGGCGCTGAGGTGCTGGTCGGCTACTCCGTCGGTCCCGAATTGGCCGTCATCGCGCAGGCCCGAGCAGAGACCCGATTCGCCGGGCCGCTGTACGGGCCATGGCCGCTGTCTCTGCGCACCGTTTCCGAGCGAGCCGGCGCCACCGCCGAAGGCGCGATCATGGTGCAGACGATCATCCAGGACTTGTCGAACGAGCGCCGCGCGTCGTTCATCGCCCGCCTGTCGCGCTCGGCCGGCGGGCAGCCGATCGGCTCGCTGATGGCGGCCGCGCAAAGCTACGACG
>JANMWQ010000117.1:0-7885 GCA_031394085.1 Rhizobacter sp.
AAGCGCAGCGTCGACATCCGCTTTCTCGACCGCACCGCCAAGATCGAGAAGATCGGCGGCGACAAGGTCAAGCAGCTGATCGTCGTGAAGAACGGCATCGACTCCGACACCGCGAAGAAGATCCAGAACTTCGTCAAGCAGAGCAAGATGAAGGTGCAGGCCGCGATCCAGGGCGACGTGGTGCGCGTGACCGGCGCCAAGCGCGACGAACTGCAGGCCGCGATGGCGCTGATCCGCAAGGAAATCGCCGACGCGCCGCTCACGTTCACGAACTTCCGCGACTGAGCCGATGCGGCGCTTCGCGTTCGCCACGCTGCTCACTGCGGCGCAGGCGTGCGCACCTGCTCTCGCGCAAAGCGTCTCGATGAGCGGCAGCCTTGGCGACAAGGCGCTGCTGATGATCGACGGCGCGCCGCGCACGGTCGCCGTCGGCGCCACGGTGCAAGGCGTCAAGCTGGTCAGCGTGACCGGCGGCGACGCGGTCGTCGAGGTCAAGGGCCAGCGCGTGACACTGCGGCTCGGCGGCGCGCAGGTCAACCTCGGCGGCACGCCGAGCGAAGGTGGCGGCGCGCAGATCGTGCTCGCCGGCGACAACGCCGGCCATTTCTTCACCGGCGGCTCGATCAACGGCAAGGCAGTGCGCTTTTTGGTCGACACCGGCGCCACCTACGTCTCGATGGGCGTCAACGAGGCCGAGCGGCTCGGCATCGATTACCGCGCCGGCCGGCCCGGCGTGACCAACACCGCGAACGGCACGATGGCGGTCTACAAGGTCGCCCTCGCGTCGGTGCGGGTCGGCGACGTGCAGGTCTACAACGTCGAGGCGCTGATCGGGCAGGCGCCGATGGAAGTCGTGCTGCTCGGCAACAGCTTTCTGACGCGCTTTCAGATGAAGCGCGAGAACGACACGATGACGCTGAGCAAGCGCTATTGACGCGCCGCTGCCGCGTCACTCAGCGCGCGGCGCCGAGCGGATCACGCCGACACCGGCCGCCATGCCGCGCTCCCAGGCCGCGGCCATCTCGTCGAACAGCGGCCGCGCATCGAGCGCGCGGCCAGAGTTGACGGCCCGCGCGGCTTTCAGGATCAGCGTCTTGCTGTGGCGCGCGATGAGTTCGAAGTCTTCCGCCGCCGCTGCGGCTCCCGGTCGCAACCAGCGCAAGTAGAGCGAAGCGAGCTCGAACGCCGCGCCGAGCTGGCGCACGCCGGCGAATGCCCAAGGGTGATAGCGCGCCAGACCGCCCTGCTGCAAACCCGGCAAGTCGGCCTCGAAACGCTCGCGGAACCGCACGATGGGGTTGCTCGCGCGGCGCCACGCGAGGTGCGCATCGAGCAGGGCGGCCGAGCGCGCGCGCAACTCGGCGTCGGGGCGCCGGACGGCGCGGTCGAT
This sequence comes from Rhizobacter sp., assembly GCA_031394085.1. Lineage (GTDB taxonomy): Bacteria > Pseudomonadota > Gammaproteobacteria > Burkholderiales > Burkholderiaceae_C > LMDS01. Next base: position 1,391 of record JANMWQ010000117.1, read on the forward strand.
GTGGATGATCTCGGCGTAGGGCGGCAGCTGCGCCGGTAGCGCGTCGAGCGCGAAGATCTGGCCGAAGTCGGCGCCCTCCAACTCGAAGTAGCCGGCGTTGTGGAAGTAGCCGAGCCGGCGCGCCGCGGGGTCGATCTCGTTCAGCACGATCGTGGTCTTGGTGTGCGCCTGCCGGTAGTCGGTGCCGGCGGTGTCGGGCAGCCAGTGCGCATCGACCTCCAGGCTCAGCAAGCGGCCCGAGCCGAGGTGTTCGCAGGCGTGCTCGATCATCGGCCGCCAGACGGTCAGCTCCTGCACGTCGATGCCGTAGAGCGCGCGCAGGTCGCCGAGCGGTGGCTTGAAAAACGTCCACTGGTCGCCGAGAAAGTCGAGCGCGACGACGAAGGCGAGGCAGGCCCGTGGCTCCATGCCCTGCGCGTGCAGCAGCTCGATCCACAGGTCGGCATAGCAGTTCTTCTCGACCCAGATGCGCTCGGCGCCGTGCAGCGAATGCGGCCGGTGGCCGGCAGCGCTCAGGCCGGGCAGCACGGCGACTCGGCTCATGGCCACAGCAGCGTGCGAACTCCCGCCGGCCACAGCAGCGGATCGAAGCCGTGCGTCTTGATCAGTGCCAGCGTGACGCGCTCCAACCCGAAGCCGAGGCAGGCCGTGCTCGCCGTCTCGCCGTCGCTGGAGCGGATGCCGAAGGTCGAACTGAAATGATCCTGGTGCCAGTTGAACGAGCAGATCGCGGTCGGCTTCGCTTCGGAAATCACCGGCACGAGGATCTCGAACTTGAGCCGCTGGTCACGCTGGCTGGCCGCCATGATCTTGCCGGCGCGGCCGAAAAACGGGTCGTTCGCGACATCGCTCGCGACCGGCAGTTGCAACGAGCGCAGCAGCGCCATGCCGCGCTCGAGCCAGGTGTTGCGCCAATCGAGCACTTCGTCGGGCGTGCCGACGCGAATGAACTCGCGCATCCGAAACGACTGCAACCGCGTCGGCTCGGCCGAAGGCTCGTGGCGGTAGACCCAGTTCATCACCGTGACGAGGCGACCGCCCTGGCGCAGCAGGCCCGAGAAGATCGGGTAGACGGGGTAGCAGGCGGCCGGCGTCAGCATCGATTCGGTGATGGCGAGCAGGTCTTCCCAGCGCTCGCCGGCGTGAACGCGATCGCTTAAACGCCGCGCCTCGCGTTCGTCGCCGAAGAAGCTGTTGATCGAGCCGCAGAGCTGCGGAAAGTTGTCCATGTAGCCGACCTTCTCGATCAGCGCGCGCGCGACGATCGGCGGGAAAGTCATCGTCTCGGCGTGGTCGTCGGCCGCGGTGCGTGCGACCAGCGCATCGAAGTGCGAAAGCACGTCTTCGAACACGCTGCCGCGCCCATAGCCGCCTTGCACCCCGGTCGGGATGATCAGGCCATGCGCGACCAGCGCGGCGTAGAAAACCTCGGGGTCGTAGCGATCCGCCGCGGCCGGTGAGCCCGCCTCGTGAGCCTGTTCAGACATCTTTGACCACCAGCAGCATCGACGCGCTCTTCGCGGCGAGGCGTTCGTTCGAGACCATCAGCGCGGCGGAAAGGCTGTCGCGGTAGTGGCGGCCGACGCTGAACTTCGAGTCGTTCTTGTAGCCCATCACGCCGATCACCTGCAGCGCCTGGTGAACGATGCGCGGTGCGGCCTCGGAGGCCTGCATCTTCAGGTGGTTCATCTTCAGCGCCCAGCCCATCGTCATCAGCTCGTCGCGGCCGCGCGCGTCGTCGCCGAGCGCATCGAAGGCGCTCGCGCAGCCGAGCCAGAGTTGCTGCATCGAATGCAATTCGGCCACGGCCTGCGCGAGCGCGGTCGCGGCCGGCGGCATCGTGCCGGGATCTCTGCGGGCCTGGCCGCGCACGAAGGCCGCCGCGCGCCCGATGGCGTCGGCCGCGATGCCCCACCACAACGCGGCCCACAGGATGTGCGAGTACGGCACCATCGTCTGCGCCGACGACTCGGCGTAGCTGCCCGGCAGGATCTGCCGCACGTGGCCACGCGCCACCACCTGGCCGCCCGCGCTGCAGGTGCCGCGCATGCCGAGGGTGTCCCAGGTGCCAGCGGGCTGCAACGTGAAATCTCCGCGTTCGAGGTAGACCAGCACCTGGTCGCCGGTGGCGGCGTCGGGCGCGCGGCGCGCGGTCACGAGCAGCGCGTCGGCATGCTGGCCGTAGGACACCGTGGTCGCGGCTTTCTCCAGCCTGAAGTCATCGCCCTCGCATTGCACCGCGCAAATGCTGGAGCGGGTGTCACCTCCGGTGCCGACCTCGGAGGTCACCGAAGCCATCAGCGTCTGCTCGGCCACGCAGGTCTGCAGCACACGACGAAACCACGGCGCGTCGAGCCCGTGCCGCGCGATGCACGCGACCTCGATCAGGTGCATCGCCAGCACCATGCTGCTGGCCGAGCAGCCGTGCGCGAGCGCACCGCACAAGGTTGCGAGTTGGGTCATGGTGCAGCCGGCGCCGCCGAGCGATTCGGGCACGCCGGCCGACAGCAGCTTCGCTTCGCGCAGCGCCGCCATGCTCTCGTGCGGAAAGCGCGCCTGCGCGTCGACCGCGTCGGCGTGAACGGCTGCGACGTTTGTCGCGATCGCGCGAGCCTGCGCGAGCAGTGGTTCGAAGTGGGCGTTGTTCATCGTTGTCAGCGTTTTCGGAGGCACACCGCTTTCTGCGGCATTTCGACCCCCGAGTCCAGGGGGTCGAGCGTCTCAGGGTCCATTGCCTAGTGGATATCCGTGTGAATCTACACTTGTTATCAGTTGTGTTTAAGACGCCTATTGCCGAAGATCGACGCCGTGACGAATCCACACGAATTCATGCGCGACCCAGACGTTGCACCCGCGTTCGCAGCCGTGCCAGGCCTGCGCGTGGGTGTCGACATCACGCAAATCAGCGCGATCGCCGCGTCGCTCGCGACCTTCGGCGAACGCTTCCTGCACCGCGTCTTCAACGCCGGCGAGATCGCCTACGCGACCGCGGTGCCGGCCCTGACCGCGCAGCGGCTCGCCGCACGCTTCGCCGCGAAAGAGGCGGCGATGAAGGCGTTCGATCTGTCGGAGGCCGGCGTCGGCTGGCGCGACGTCGAGGTCACGCGTTCGCCCGGCGGCGCCTGCGCGCTGGTGCTGCACGGCCGCGCTGCCGAGCGCGCCGAGCGCAGCGGCTGCACGCAAGTCACGGTCAGCCTGAGCCACGACGGCGACTACGCCACGGCCATGGTGGCGGCGTTGGCGCCGCGCCATTGATGCCGTACCGCTGACGCCGCATCGGCCACCGCACACCCCGATTTTTCTGAGAAAGCTCTCCATGAACACCGCCACCGATTTCGATGCCCAGATTCGCGCGATCCTCGTCAAGCACGGCCGCCTCGCGAGCGACGCCAACGCGCTCGCCGTGGATGCCGATCTGTACCAGGCCGGCATGAGCTCGCACGCCAGCGTCAACGTGATGCTGGCGCTCGAAGGCGCGTTCGACATCGAGTTCCCCGACGAGCTGCTCAAGCGCAGCGTGTTCGCAAGCATCGCCTCGATCCGCGACGCGGTGGCCGGCATCGGCCAGACCTGAACCCGTACTCGCCATGAATGGCAGCACTCGGCGCGTAGCGACTCAGCGGCGCACGCCGCTGGCGGCGCGCTGGTCGGTGCGGCGCGCCGATGGCGACTGGACCGCGGTCGTCGGCCCCGACACCGTGGCTGCGGCTCTGCGTGCTATCGGGCAATGGTCGCTCGATGCGCCGGCGCAGCGCTTCGACGCCGACGACTGGTGGTTTCGCGCGCAGTTCGACGCGCCGGCGCACGTTACGCCGGGCACGCGCCGAGCGCTCGCGTTCGGTGGCTTGGCCGGCCTGTGCGAGGTCTGGCTGAACGGCGCGCCGCTGCTGCAGAGCAGCAACATGCACCTGCATCACCGCTGCGACGAACCGCCACTCACGCCGACCGGCAACGAGTTGCTGCTGCGCTTCGCGTCGCTCGACAACTGGCTCGCGCAAAAGCGCGCGCGGCCGCGCTGGCGCGCACCGATGATCGCGCACCAGCAGCTGCGCTGGGCCCGCACGACCCTGCTGGGGCGCACGCCGGGCTGGTCGCCGCCGGCCGCGGCCGTCGGCCCGTGGCGCGCTATCGAATGGGTCGAGCGCGAACGGGTCGACGTGTCTCGGCTGCGTATGCGCAGCAGCGTCGATGGCACGAACGGAGTGCTCGCGATCAGCATCGACCTCGCCGCGCTCGACGATGCATCACCCGTCGCGCAGGTCGAACTCGTGCTGGCACGCGCGGGCCAGACGCACCGCGTCGAACTCGCCCGCGCCGACCGAACGGCCGCGCGCTTCGCCGCCTCGCTCACCGTGCCCGAAGCCGTGCTGTGGTGGCCGCACACGCACGGCGAGCCGGCGCTGTACGACGCGCAACTCCTGGTTCGCATCGCCGGCGAGCGCGAGCCCGTTGTCGTCGACCTCGGTGGGATCGGCTTTCGCACGCTGGCACTCGACACCGCGCACGGCGATTTCGCGTTGCGCATCAACGGCGTCGCGGTCTTTTGCCGTGGCGCCTGCTGGACGCCGCTCGACGTCGTCAGCCTCAAGTCCACGCCCGACGCCTGCCGCACCGCGCTCGAACAAGTGCGCGACGCCGGCATGAACATGCTGCGCGTCAGCGGTGCGATGGTCTACGAAGACGCTGCCTTCTTCAACGCCTGCGATGCACTCGGCATCCTGGTCTGGCAAGACTTCATGTTCGCGAACATGGACTACCCGAACGACGACGCTGCCTTCGCCGCCTCGGTCTGCGAAGAAGCTGTGCAGCAGCTCGAGCACTGGCAAGTGCGCCCTTGCCTCGCTGTGCTGTGCGGCAACAGCGAGGCCGAGCAGCAAGCCGCGATGTGGGGCGCGCCGCGCGAGGCGTGGGTGCAGCCGCTGTTCGACCGCGACCTCGCCGAGCTGGCGCGCGCCTGGTGCCCCGACGTGCCGTACTGGCCGTCGAGCGCGCACGGCGGCGCGTTTGCGCACCAGCCGAATTGCGGCACGACCTCGTACTACGGCGTCGGCGCCTATTTGCGGCCGCTCGACGACGCCCGCCGTTCGGGGCTGCGCTTCGCGACCGAGTGCCTGGCCTTCGCCAATGTGCCGCCGCCCGCCACGCTGGTTCGCATGCCCGGTGGCAACGCGCTGCGCGTCACGCACGCCGACTGGAAAGCGCGCGCCCCGCGCGACCTCGGCGCCGGCTGGGATTTCGACGACGTGCGCGACCACTACCTGCAGCGGCTCTACGGCGTCGATCCGCTCGCGCTGCGCAGCACCGACCACGCGCACTACCTCGCGCTCAGCCGCGCGGTGAGCGCCGAGGTGATGGCCGCCGCGTTCGGCGAATGGCGGCGCGCCAGCTCGGGCTGCCGCGGCGCGCTGGTCTGGTTCCTGCGCGACCTGTGGGCCGGCGCCGGCTGGGGTTTGCTCGACGATCGAGGTGCACCGAAAGCCGCGTTTCACGGCTGCCGGCGCGCGCTCGCGCCGATCGCCGCGTTCATCAGCGACGAGGGCACGAACGGGCTCGACCTGCACCTGGTCAACGACCCGGCCCGCGCACTCGTCGCCCGCATCGAGGTGGCGCTCTACCGCGACGACGGCCTGCGGGTCGCGCACACGCAGCAAACCCACACGGTCGCGCCGCATGCCGCGCTGGCGCTGCCGCTCGCGCACTGGTTCGATCACTTCGTCGACCTGTCGCGCGCCTACCGCTTCGGTCCCGCCGAGCATGCGCTGGTGGTCGCGACCGTGTTCGATGCCGGCGGCGCTCAGGTCGCGCAGGCTTTTCACTTTCCCGAAGGTTTGCCCTCGCGGCGCGAGCGCGACATCGGGTTGAGTGCGCGGGCGAATCGCCTCGCCGATGGCAGCGTCGAACTCACGTTGGCCGCGCGCGGGTTCGCGCAATCGGTGCACTTCGGTGTGCCCGGCTTCGTCGCGCGCGACGAATACTTTCACCTCGCGCCCGGCACCGAGCGCAGCGTGCATCTGATGCCCGAGCGCGCCGGCGCGGCGTTTGCCGGCCACGTGGCCGCGCTCAACAGCGTGTCGACGCTGTCGATCGGACTGCCGTGACCTCACCGCGGCCCCACCCCTTCTACTTCGGCGCACCTGGCGGCGAGTGCTTCGGCTGGCTGCACGCACCGCGCGCGCAAACCCGCACTGACCTCGGGCTGGTGATCTGCAGCCCGTTCGGCGATGAAGACCAATCGACCCACCGTGGCTTGCGCCGGCTCGCGATGGTCATGGCCGAGGCCGGCGTCGCGACGCTGCGCTTCGACCACCACGGCGCCGGCGATTCGCCGGGCGCCGATGCCGAGCACGACCACCCATCGAGCTGGCTGCGATCGGTGCACGCGGCGATCGACACACTGCGCGAGCGCACCGGCGTGACGCGGATTTGCGTGCTCGGCGTGCGGCTCGGTGTGCTGCCGGCGGCGCAGGCGGCGAGTGAGCGCGAGGATGTCTGCGC
>JANMWQ010000141.1:0-6325 GCA_031394085.1 Rhizobacter sp.
CCACGCCTAGAGCCGCACTCTTTTGCGTCCTCTCATCGCGTTCATTCATCTTCCTGGAACACGCACCTCATCATGAACAGCACGACGAACCTGCCAGTCTGCCCAGCGTGCAAGCAAGGCCACCTGCATCCGGCGCTTCGCGCGCGGACCTTCCATCCGCGCGGCATCGCAGTCGAGGTGGAGTTGCTGACCTCTGAATGCGATCACTGCCACGTTCAGACCACGCGCGCCACTCAGCACGATGAGAATCTGCGCCGGCTGGCGGCACGCAAGGCCGCCTACGGTGGCCTGCTCATGGGCGAAGAGATTCTGTCTTTGCGCAAGCGCTACGGCCTCACGCAGCAAGCTGCAGCGAAGATTTTTGGCAAGGGCAAGATCGCTTTCTCGCGCTACGAGAACGAGGCCACCTTTCCGGATGACAGCACCACACGCCTGCTGGAAGCAGCCATCGAAAAGCCTGCCCTTCTGAAGTGGCTGGCTGACAAGGCGGACGTTGACTTGCCCTTGTGGAAAGAACGCTGCGAGGATGAGCAGCGGGTCAAGGTTCGGCCGCTGGCCAAGGTGTACGACGCGGCCCAGGCCGGCACCAAGCATCAGGAGCGCTATGTGTCCTTCGGCAGCGCTGCGAAGCTCGGGAGCCTTGTGACGAAGGTGCTGTCAGCTCACTTGATCGCTACGCGGCAGACCCTGACGCTGCCCGAAAGCGCGACAGAGGCGAGCAACGAAGGCCGGATGGAGCGCGAGGCCATCGCATCATGATGCCGAGCCCGATTCAGCTGCTGCAGCTGACGTTCAAGAGCGTGCACGTCGAGATTGACCCGAAGCATGCTCCGGCGGAGCCGTCCAACCCGATGACGACGGTCTTCGTCTTTGACGGCGTGAGCATCACCACCGAGGTTGGCTTGGGTGAGATCGACATGGCGCATGAGCGGGGGCCGATGTACCTGGTCTCACTGCGGCTGGTGATCGACAACCAGCCGTCGGCCGACGAGCCTAACCGCAAGTTCTCGCCCTACTTGATCGACATCGAGACGGCCGGCGTGATCCTTCTGCCCAAGGGTGCAGAGAAGCTAGGGCCACCCACTGATTTGGTGACCGTGAACGGCGCCGCGCTGCTGTGGTCGGCCATCCGTGAACAGTTGCTGACGTTGACCTCGCGCATGCCTGCCGGTCCCGTGATGCTGCCGACGGTGCACTTTCACGATTTGAAGCAAGCGATGGCAGTACCAGTGGCCGCCCCTGCGGCATCGCAGGCGACCCCTGCCGCCAAGAAGGCAGCCAAGGCCAAGCCCGCGTCATCAACCCGGGCCTGAGCGCTCGCCAGAACAACACGTTCACCCCAAAGTGGTGGACGCGCGCTCGGCTTGAGCCCGCCAAGAACACACTGCCGATCGGGCATGCACCAACCAATGTCTGTAAGAGAATGCGGAGACGAAAGTCAGCCAATCTCTTGATTCGATTGGGTTCTACTGCGAACTTGAAAACTGCCGAGGGGGCAACTCCTCCGTGAGTTCGAATCTCACCGCTTCCACCAACGCGGGTAACAGATGCCCGAAGCCGCCATCTTGCCGTTGTCACCCGCCGCCTTGCAAGGCCTGCGCGTCGTCGAGATGGGCCAGCTGATCGCCGGCCCGTTCGCCGGCAAAACGCTCGGCGAGTTCGGTGCCGACGTGATCAAGATCGAGGCGCCGGGCACCGGTGACCCGCTGCGCAACTGGCGCCTCACGAAAGACGGCACATCGGTCTGGTGGCAGGTCTCGTCGCGCAACAAGCGCTCGATCGCGCTCGACCTGCGCGCCGCAGAAGGCCAGCAGATCGCACGCCAGCTGATCGCCGAGGCCGATGTGCTGATCGAGAACTTTCGCCCCGGCACGCTCGAAGGCTGGGGCATGGGCTGGGACGACTTGCGCGCGCTCAACCCCGGCCTCGTGATGCTGCGCATTTCGGGCTATGGCCAGACCGGCCCGTACCGCGACCTGCCCGGCTTCGGCGCGATCGGCGAGGCGATGGGCGGGCTGCGCCACCTCACCGGCGAGCCCGGCCGCGTGCCGGTGCGGGTGGGCGTGTCGATCGGCGACACGCTGGCCGCGCTGCACGGCACGATCGGCGTGCTGACCGCGCTCTACCACCGCGAGGTCAACGGCGGCACGGGCCAGGTGATCGACGTGGCGCTGCACGAGGCGGTGTTCAACGTGATGGAAAGCCTGATCCCCGAATACAGCGCGTTCGGCGTTGTGCGCGAGCCCGCCGGTAGCGCGCTGCCGGGCATCGCGCCGTCGAACGCCTATCGCTGCGCCGACGGCTACGTGCTGATCGCGGGCAACGGCGACAGCATTTTCAAACGCCTGATGACCTCGATCGAGCGCGACGATCTGGGCACCGCACCCGACCTCGGCAGCAACGCCGGCCGCGTCGCACGTGTCGCCGAGATCGATGCGGCGATCGGCCACTGGACGCTGACGCGACCCATCGCCGAGGTGCTCGACACGTTGGGTGCCGCGCGTGTGCCGGCTGGCAAGGTCTACACCGCGAAAGACATCCACGCAGACCCGCATTTCCGTGCGCGCGAGATGATCTTGACGCAGACCACGCGTGACGGGTTCGACCTCGATGTGCCCGGCGTCGTGCCCAAGCTCTCGGCCACGCCGGGCACGCTGCGCACGTCGGCACCACACCTCGGCGATGACACCGATGCCGTGCTCAGGGAGATCGGCCTGTCTGCGCCGCAGATCGCACTGCTGCGCAGCAAGGGCATCGTCGCCTGAGGCCGTCGGCGCCAGAGCGCGTCGCGAAGCGGCGTCGTCGGGGTCGCTTAAAAATCGCTGTCGCCGAGCGCGTAGGCCTGCAGGTTGCCGTCGACCGACTTGTACAGCTTGACGCCGATCGCGCTGTGCTGCGTGCCCTGCGGCGTGAGCACTTCTTCGATGATCAGCGCCGTCGATCGCGAGAGCTCGCCGCTGGCGAGATTGCGGTAGCGCAGGTCGTAGGTGCCGGCCGTCACCTCGGCCAACGTCAAGCGGCCGCGCGCTGCGACAAAAAATGTGCGCACCGGCACGGGCGTCGGCCCGTCGAGCGAGAAAAGCTTGACGAACATGTCGGTGTCGTTGTGGGTGTTGTCGACCGTGACCTCCGAATGGCCGTCCTGGTTCATTTGCGCGTAGCCGTCGATGTAGCCTGAGCGGCGCGGCCAGCGCGCACCGTTCGGCGCGCTCGCCGCGCGCGCGTAGTTGGCCACGCGCTCCGCGCTGGCGGCCAGCGCACTGTCGATGGCCGACGGCAGCTCCGGTGCGCGCAGCGACGACAGCCCGACGGCCACGAAACACAGCGCTGCGACACCCGCGAGGCCGTAGCCGACCCGGTGCAGCTTCAGGTGAGCCACGGCGCGGCGTACGCGGCGTTCGGCGCGAACCTGCCGCAGGCGCAGTGCCTGCGCCCGGTCGAACGCGTCGGACGGGCCCGGGTAGCGATCGATCGGCGCGTGCACGGTGGGCTTGCCGCGCACCGGCCGCGCAGCCCGCATTTGTGCGGCTTCGGCCTGTGCGATCCAGCGGTCGTGCTCGCTGCGCTTGACCGGGTCGGACAGCACGTCGTAGGCCACGTTGATCACCGCCATCACGCGCTCGGCATCGGCGTTGTCGGGGTTGCGGTCAGGGTGGTGCTTGCGCGTCAGGCCACGGTAAGCGGCGCGGATGTCCTCGGGCGACGCGGCGCGCGCGACCTTGAGGTTGTCGTAGTGGTTGTGGACCTTGGGCATCGTGGTGGCGCGCTGGATTGTGACCGCGCCGGCTTGCGATCATGCCGCACCCATGACCGCACCCCTGGCCGCACCTTTCAGCGCAGACCGCGCGATGCCGTCGGCTTGCGGCGCTGGCATACCATCGCCGCACACCAACCCTCCCGAATCGAAGGCCGCATGATCGTCCGCATCGAGATCCACCGCACCGACGAGATCTATGAATACCGCGTGATGACCGACGGCGACCTGCTGTTCGACGCCAGTGGCTTCAGCTCGGTCGTGCACTGCCTGGCCGACGCCGTCGAAGGCCTGCCGCCGGCCGTGCGGGCGGTCGAAGTGGCCTGCGGCGGCATCGTCTCCGGCACCTACCCGCTGCACGTGCTCGCGGCCAATGCGGCGCAGGTCGCGCAGCATGCGGTCAACACGACGGCGGCGGTCTACGAAGCGATGCGGGATTGAGTGCGGCCGGGGCCAGCCGGTCGATCGCCGCGTTGACGGCCATCGCATAACCGGCGACGCCGAAACCGACGATCACGCCCGCCGCAATGTCCGACAGAAACGAGTGGTGCCGAAAGGCCTCGCGCTTGTGCACGTTCGAGACATGCACTTCGATGAACGGGATCGCGACGCCAGCCAACGCATCGCGCAGCGCGACGCTGGTGTGCGTCAGGCCGCCCGGGTTGATGACGATCCAGCCGGTGCCGTCGAGTCGCGCGGCGTGAATGCGGTCGATCAGCGCGCCCTCGTGGTTGCTCTGAAAACATTCGACCTCCGTGCCACGCGCCACGCCGATCTGCTTGACCGTCGCCTCGACATCAGCGAGCGTCTCGTGCCCGTAGAGCTGCGGCTCGCGTGTGCCGAGCAGGTTCAGATTGGGTCCGTTGAGCAGCAGGATCTGGGTCATGGGCGCCTCGTGCGGTAGAACGCCGCCATTGTCGCAGCGCACGCGGTCGAGGCCCTGCGCCTGTACCATCGACCGCGCCGGACCTGAGCAAAGATCCGGCCACTTCAGCGGAGGGAAGCAGGCATGGTCAAGTACATCGCCCCGATCGTCGGGCTGGGCCTGGCGGTGGCGTTCGTCGTTGTCTTCTTCGCCGGCCGCACCGAGACCAAACACCTGAGCGAGATCGCGCCACGCGTCGGCATGACCTACGACGACCTGATGGCGATGGGTCCGCGGGTCGCTTCGACGACCGGCGTCACGCTCGGCACCTCGCGCCACGTGGTGTACCTGCTGGCCTGCAGTGGCTTGTCGAGCAAGACCACGCTGGAGGCGCACGCGACGCAAGCCAGCACGCTGGCCAAACGCCAGCGCCTGAGCGATCGCGAAGCGGTCGGCGCGGTGCTGGCGACGGTCAGCAGCGGTGCGAGCGCAGCGAACCTCAAGGGTTGCTGAAGCGCCGCCTCAGCCCAGGCAGGTGCGGTTCTTGCCGGTGCGCTTGGCTTCGTACAGGCCCTGATCGGCGCGCTCGAGCGCGTCTTCGATGCGTTCGCCGGGGCGGTACGCGGTGACGCCGGCCGAGAACGTCACGAACACCTGCTTTTGCTCGTGCATGAACAGCCCGCCGGTCAGCGCGCGCTGCAGCCGCGACAGGATCAATTGGCCCTCGTCGACCGGCGTGTCGGGCAGCAAGACGACGAACTCCTCACCGCCGTAACGCGCCACGTGGTCGGTCGGCCGCAAGGTCTTGCTGACCACGGCGGCGAGCGACTTGAGCGCTTCATCGCCGGCCGCGTGGCCGAGCTCGTCGTTGAGGCGCTTGAAGTTGTCGATGTCGAGCAGGCCGACCGACAGCGTCGTGGCGGCGCGATCGAGCCGCGCGCGTTCGGCATCGAACGCCTGCAACAGGCCGCGGCGGTTCGCGATCTGCGTCAACTGGTCGGTCGACACCTCGCTCGACAGGCGCTGCATCTCGGATTCGAGCTCGTTGACGCGCTGCGTCAGCCCCTGCGCCTTGCCGTGCTCGGCCTGCAGGCGCGCCTGGGTCTGCTGCACCAGGGCCTGCACGGTGCGGCTTTCTTCGACCATCTCGCGCACCACGCCGGTCAAGCTTTCCAGCGAGTCGGCTTTCTCGATCACGTCGGCATAGCGGCCGACGCTGTCGTGGAAGTTGCCGGTCTGCGAGCCGAGCTCGTCGAGCTCGCTGAGCATGCGGTTGATCAGGCCCTTGAGCGAATCGCGGGCGCGGGTGCGCTCTTCGCGCAGCTGGCCCTGGCGCGCGCGCGTGTCGCGCAGCAGCTCGCTGACGGCGCGGATGCCGCGTGCCGACAGCCCTTCGTCGATCTTGACCTGCATGGCCTCGCATTGGCCTTTGGCCCAGCTGTCGTCCTCGGCCAGGTCGGTCAGGCTCGCCGTCAACTCGGCGCACAGGGATTTCAGTTGATCGTGCAGGTGGTGGCGGTGCTGCAGCACCGGCGCCGCGCGGGCGCACAGCGCCTCGAGCGCGCCGATCAGCGCCGGCGTGGCACCCTCGCTGCCGAAGCGGTCGGTCAGCGCAGCGAGTGCGGCCGTCATCTCATGCGGCACATCGTCTTGCGACGGCAGCGCGAGCTGCACGGTGCCGCCGAGCGCATCGACCGCGCGACCCC
>JANMWQ010000738.1:0-1946 GCA_031394085.1 Rhizobacter sp.
GCCGTCGGCCACGTGCCGGTCGCGGGGCTGGCGCTGATCCTCGGCATCGACCGCTTCATGTCGGAGGCGCGTGCGCTGACCAACCTGATCGGCAACGGCGTGGCCACGATCGTCGTCGCGAAGTGGACCGGTGACCTCGACGAGGCCCGCCTGCAGCGCGAGTTGACGAACGCGAGCGGCACCGAGTCCGACGAACCCGAAGAAGAACTCGACCAGAGCGAGTCGCACATGCCGCCCGACCGCACCGGCGGCTGACCTGTACCGAACAGTACCGAACAAGCATTCATCACCCCAAGGAGAGACAAAAATGGCGGCTCGACAACACGTGGTTCTGGTCACCGGCGGCATGGGCGGTCTGGGCGAGACGATCTCGACCAAGATGGTCGATGCCGGGTACAAGGTCGTCGTGACCTACTCGCCCAGCAACACCAAATCGGCCGAGTGGATCGCCGAGATGAAGAAGAACGGCTACGACATCACCGCGGTCGCCTGCGACGTGGCCGATTTCGATTCGTGCACCCGGGCCGTGGCCGAAGTGCAGAGCCAGGTCGGCGCGGTCGACATCCTGGTCAACAACGCCGGCATCACGCGCGACACGACCTTCAAGAAGATGGACAAGGTCAACTGGGATGCCGTGATGCGCACCAACCTCGACAGCCTGTTCAACATGACCAAGCAAGTGGCCGACGGCATGGTCGATCGCGGCTGGGGCCGCATCATCAACATCAGCTCGGTCAACGGCAGCAAGGGCGCGTTCGGCCAGACCAACTACTCGGCCGCGAAGGCCGGCGTGCACGGCTTCACCAAGGCGCTCGCGCTCGAGGTCGCGAAGAAGAACGTCACTGTCAACACGATCTCGCCGGGCTACATCGGTACGAAGATGGTGACGGCGATTCCCGAAGAAGTGCTGAACACGAAGATCCTGCCGCAGATTCCGGTCGGGCGGCTCGGCAAGCCTGAAGAGGTGGCCGGGCTGGTGATTTACCTCGCCTCTGAAGAAGCCGCTTTCGTCACCGGCGCGAACATCGCGATCAACGGCGGGCAGCACATGCAGTAGATGGAGCCCCTTGCCCGGCGAGTACGTCGGGCGATCCCCCGAGTGGATGCGGGCCGCTTGGGAGCGGCCCGGCGCTGGGCCCGCAGCCACTTCGACAAATCATCAGAAAGGACCACAAAATGTTCAAAGCAGGGATCGACCAAGACGCGATCGTCAAGATGTTTTCCGAGGCCACGACCCAGCAGGGCGAGGCGCTCCGCAAAGGCGTCAGCGATGCGACGCTCAAGGCGCTGCAGGGCCGCGAGCTGACGATGGCCAACATCAAGAAAGTGCTGTCGACGATGACGACCGCGGCCACCACCGGCGCCGCGCAAAACGTGGCCAACCCGATCGACGTGGAAGCGATGCTGACCAAGGCCTTCGCCGGCATGGATGCGGCGCTGCTGCAGGCCGTCGAGGCCAACCGCAAGGCGCTGCAGCAGTTCGTCGACCAGGGCGCCGGGCTGCAGGAGAAGCAGTTGAAAGGCGCGCTCGCGAACATCGAGAAGATGGAAGACACCTTCTTCGCGACCGTGACGCAGGCGACCCAAGGCGTCAGCGGCCCGATGCAGGGCCCGTGGGAGCACGTGCTCAGCGCGATGAAGATGAAGGGCACCGACACTGGCGCGCAGGCCACGCAAACCGTCGAGCAGCTGATGGCGCAGACCCACAAAGCACTGCGTGACGGCCGCGCCGCAACCGCGAAGACTGCGCAGGCGATGCTCGACGGCTATGCGGCGCTCGTCAGCGGCGTGCTGATCGGCATGTCGGACGGTTTGAAGTCCGGCGGCGGCGCAACACCGGCCGCGACGGCAAAAAAGAAATAGCGTATCAACGCCATCGTTCGATCCAACCTACCATTCCACGCCGCGCTCATGCGCGGCTTTTTTCTGGAGCGTCTCGCATGAAA
>JANMWQ010000164.1:0-3148 GCA_031394085.1 Rhizobacter sp.
ACGCCGCAGAGGATCGCGAGCCCGCGTTTGGCGCGCGGCTTCATGCGGCGCCCTCGCGGTAGTCGGCGCGGCCTTGCAGTTCTTCGTCGATCGCTCGAAGCGCCTTGCGACGCGCGCGCAGCGAGACCATCTCGCCCAGCATCACCACCGCGGTCACGCCAAACGCGCCCCACACATACAAGCCGTAGCCGCCCATCGCGACGAACTCGGCAACGCTCGACCAGTTCATGCCATCGCTCCGATTGCGTTCTGCGCCCACGCCGCGTGCCGCTCGCGCTCGAGCATCACGACGCGCACACGCGCCAGCGACACCGCGATGCAGTAGGCCCAAAAGCCGAGCGCCATCACCAGCATGCCGAGCAGCATCGGCGTGGCCATGCTCGGTGCTTTGGCGAGGCTGACCGACGCGCCCTGGTGCAGCGTGTTCCACCACTTCACCGAAAAGTAAATGATCGGCACGTTGACGACGCCGACGATCGCGAGCAGCCCCGCGGCACGATCGGCGCGCTTCGGGTCTTCGATCGCGGCATGCAGCGACAGCACGCCGACGTAGAGAAACAGCAGCACCAACTCGGAGGTGAGTCGCGCGTCCCAGACCCACCAGGTGCCCCACGTCGGCTTGCCCCAAAGTGCGCCGGTCCAGAGCGCGATGAAGGTCATCAGCGCGCCGGTGGGCACCAGCGCGTGCGCCAGCATGTAGGCGAGCCGCGCGTTGAAGGCCAGGCCGATCGCCGCCCAGAACGCCATCGCGACATAGATCACCATCGACATCCAGGCCGCGGGCACGTGCACGAAGATGATGCGGTAGGCCTCGCCCTGCTGGTGGTCGGTGGGCGCGACCAGCAGGCCGATCGCGAGGCCGGCGGCGATGAGCACCGCGGCGAGCGCGCCGACCCACGGCACCGCGATGCCGGCAAGCCGGTGAAAGCGCTGCGGTGCAGCGAAGGCGTACCAATTGAAGCGCGTCGAAGCCATCCGGGTCACCCTGTTATTCGAGCGCGATGCGCAGTGCCGCTGAGGCCGCCAGCGGCGCGAGCACCAGCGCGAGCGCGAGCATCGCGCCGAGCAGCGAAAAATAGGCACCGCTGCCGAGGCCCGCTTCGCTGGCGCTCACCGCGCCAGCACCGAAAATCAGCACCGGTACCACCAACGGCAGCACCAGCAGCGAGAGCAGCACGCCGGCGCCGCGCACGCCCACAGTGAGGGCCGCGCCGATGCCGCCGATCAGGCTCAGCAGCGGCGTGCCGAGCAGCAGCGAGGCGGCGAGCACGGCGGTGGCGGGCGCCGACAGGTCGAACTGCAGCGCGAGCAGCGGCGAGGCGAGCGCGAGCAGCAGGCCCGAGGTGAGCCAGTGCGCGGCCATCTTCGCGAGCACGAGCAGCGGCAGCGGCGTGGCCGAGAGCAGCAGTTGTTCGAGCGTGCCGTCCTGGTGGTCGTCGGCGAACAGGCGCGCCAGCGAGAGCATCGACGCCAGCAGCGCGGCGACCCAGACCACGCCGGGCGCCATCGTGCGCAGCAACGCCGGATCGGCACCGACGCCGAGCGGGAACAGGCTGACGACGATGACGAAGAAGACCAGCGCCGCCGCGGCATCGGTGCGCCGCCGCAGCACACCGCGCAGGTCGCGCATGAAGACGCAGCGCATGCCCTGCAGCGCGCCGGGCGGTCGCGTGCGCGACGGCATCGGGAGCACGACCGTGGTCATCTAGCCGTGGCCCATCATGCGGCCGATCTGCGCGTCGGCAGCGGCCCTCGGGGGCTGCAGCGTGATCGCGACCTGCGGTTGGGTGGCGTCCCAGGTGCGGCCCTGGTGGCTGGTCAGCACGACCACGCCGCCACGGTCGAGTTGCGCGGTGATCAGACCCTGCAGCCAGGTGCAGGCGGCCTCGTCCAGCGCGTTGAACGGTTCGTCGAGCACCCACAGCGCTGCGCCCGTGCTCAGCGCCAGCCGCGCGATTCCCACGCGCTTGCGCTGCCCTTGCGAGAGCACGCGCACCGGCAGCCGTTCGCGCCCGCGCAGGCCGGCTTGCGCGAGCGCGCTCGTCGCTTCGGATTCTGAGCACGACAAGCCCGCCAAACCACCGCTCGCTTGCAGGTTCTCGAGCGCCGAGAGATCGTCTTTCAGCGCCGGCGCATGGCCGAGGTAGGCAAGCTGCAGGTTGAACTCTTCGCGCAGCCGCGCGATGCGCTGGCCTTGCCACAACACCTCGCCGCGTTCAGGCGTCGAGAGGCCGCAGACCATGCGCAGCAGGCTGGTCTTGCCCGCGCCGTTCTCGCCTTGCACACGCAGCATCTGCCCGGCGTTCACGGCCACCGAGACGCCGCTGAACAGCGCGCGCGCACCGCGCACGCATTGCAGATCGTGCAGTTCGAGCGCGACGCTCACCAAGGCACTCCGGGGTGGCGGCGGGGGCTCATGGCGATCAGGGAATGCCTGTGTCTTTCCGATGTTGTCAATTTACGCTGACACTCTTACGATGGCAATATGTTTACACCCGCAGCCGACGTGGAATCTCAGCGGACCATCGCGGATGGTAAACCCCATGCCGTCGTGATCGGCAGCGGTTTCGGCGGCCTCGCCGCCGCCGTGCGGCTCGGCGCCCGCGGCTACCGCGTCACGGTCCTGGAAAAGCTCGACGCTCCGGGTGGCCGCGCTTACGTGCACCGGCAAGACGGCTTCACCTTCGACGCCGGCCCGACCGTGATCACCGCGCCCTTTCTGTTCGAGGAGCTCTGGGCGCTGTGCGGCAAACGACTGGCCGACGACATCGACTTGCGACCGGTGGCGCCTTACTACCGCATCCGTTTCGACGACGGCGAGTGCTTCGACTACACCGGCGACGCTGGAGCGATGCGCGCCGAGGTCGCGCGTTTCGCGCCCGATGATGTCGTCGGCTACGAGCGCTTTCTCAAAGCCAGCGAGGCGATCTTCAAGGTCGGCTTCGAGGAGCTCGGTGACAAGCCGTTCGACGCGTGGACCGACATGGCGAAAGTGTTGCCCGCGTTGCTCAAGCTCGAGGGCTACCGCACCGTCTGGTCGCTCGCCTGCAAGCACGTGAAGGATGCGCGGCTGCGCGTCGTGCTCACGTTCCAGTCGCTTCTGGTCGGCGGCAACCCGTTCTCGACCACCTCTGTCTACTGCCTGATC
>JANMWQ010000216.1:0-1589 GCA_031394085.1 Rhizobacter sp.
GCGCCGGCACGCTCGCCATCGCGATCGACGCGGGTTGGGGCATGCGCGCCGTGCCGGCGGCGAGCTGCGCGCGCAACGTGGGCTCGCCGATGCCGGTCAGCGCAACCAGGCCCTTGACCAGCACCTCGCACTGCGCCCGGCGCTGCGTCAGCAGGCTGTTGCCCTGCGCGGCGCTGGCGCGCGCGAGCGCCGCATTCGCGGGCGACTCGAAGCCGGCTTGGGTGCTCAGGCCGGTCAGGCGCGCGGTCTCGTTGCGCGAGTTGCTGTCGAGCTGCGTCTGCACGACTTGCGCCTCGCAGGCGCGCAAGGTCGTGTAGTCGGTCGCGACCTCGGCCGCGACCGAGACGCGCGCGTCGTGCCAGCCGGCCTGCGCGCCGTCGTAGCGCGCTTGCGCCGCGTCGCGCCCGGCGCGTCGGCCACCGAACAGGTCGAGTTCCCAGGCCGCCTGCAGGCCTGCGCTGGCGCTGTTGCCGAGGCCGCTGACGAAATCCTGCTTGCCGCGCTGCGCGCTGGCGTTCGCGTCGAGCGAGGGCAGCAAGGCCGCGCCGCTGGCGACGCGGGTGGCGCGCGATTGTTCGATGCGCGACGCGGCCGAGGCGATGCTCGGGCTCGCGGCCTGCGCGGCGTCGATCAGTTGCGCCAGCACCCGGTCGTCGAACTGCTGCCACCAGGTCGCGAGCGCGGTGAGCTCGCCGCGGTGCGGCAGCGGCGCGTTCCATTGCGCCGGCGAATCGGCCTCGGCCGTCGGCGCCACCGGCAATGCCGTGGGCCCGTTGGCGCAGGCCGCGAGGCCGGCGAGGACGGTGGCGGCCGACGCAGCACGCAACAGGCTGAACCTGTGTCTCATCACGAATCGCTTTCGTTGTCGCACGCTGATGGGGTGCTGGCCTGCGCATGCCGGCGCCGCGCGTGCAGGTCGCACGGCAGGCGCCGCATTCGGCGAGGGTCGCAATATAGCAATGAGACGACGAACGACCGGCGCCGGAATCGACAGGTCGCAAGGGCGGGCACGCGCGACGCGGCCCGCCCCGGGCTCACCAGGCGAGCGACTGCTGCGACTCGGGTCGGCCTGCACCAGCCGGTCCGCGGCTCGCCACGGTCGCGGCATGCGGCACGTAACCGCGCGTCGCGAGGTTCCAGCCGTCGGTCGCGCCGGCATCGGTCAGCGGCATCATCACGGCGGTCGTCAGCTTGCGGGCGGCGGCGCGGGCGAGCAGTGATTCGCATTGCGCGGCGGTCAGCTGGCGTGCGAAACGGGTCCAGCGCTGTTGCACGAGCGACGCGCGCCACGCGTCTTCGATCGCCCAACGCGCGTGACTCGCGTCGCCCGACCGGCCGGCCTCGATCACGCGCGGCAGCAAGGTCATGAAGAAGCTTTTGAAGTCGCGCCGCAGCGCCTTGCCGGGCAGCAGGTCTTCGAAGCGGCTGATGCGTGCGCTCCAGCCCGGCTTGAGCAGCTGCTGGCTGACGAACGCCTGCAGCGCTTGCACCGGGTTGAACAACCGCAGCCGGTTCGGCGGCAGCACGCGCAGCGGCAACGCGCAGGCCTCGTCGTGGGCCAGCGGCTCGACGAAGCTGCACAGCGTGGC
>JANMWQ010000745.1:0-3479 GCA_031394085.1 Rhizobacter sp.
CAACGCCGGTGGCGCGACGCGCTTCAAATGCGCATCGCCGACGATCGCATCGCCTTGCAGTGCCGCGAAAGCGCGTGCCGCGCGGATCAGGGTCAACTCGCCGCGCAGCCCATCGGTGCCGAGCGCCATGCAAAGCTGCGCTGCGCGTTCGAGCGCGGCATCGGGCACCTCGACCTCGCCGATGCGCGCGCGACCGGCGACGATCTGGCGCCGCACCCTCGCCTCTTCCTTGGCCCAGGCCTGCATGAAGGCGGCACCATCGCGCTCGAACGCGTCGCGCCGCTTCACGACCTCGACCCGCGACGCCAGATCTTGCGGCGTGCGCACCTCGACCGAAAGGCCGAAGCGATCGAGCAACTGCGGGCGCAACTCGCCTTCCTCGGGGTTGCCGCTGCCGACGAGCACGAAGCGCGCCGGGTGGCGCACGCTTAGGCCCTCGCGCTCGACCACGTTTTCGCCCGAGGCGGCCACGTCGATCAGCAGATCGACCAGGTGGTCTTCGAGCAGGTTGACTTCGTCGATGTAGAGAAAGCCGCGGTTCGCGCGCGCCAGCAGGCCGGGCTCGAAGGCCTTCACGCCTTGGGCGAGCGCACGTTCGAGGTCGAGCGCACCGACAACGCGGTCTTCGGTCGCGCCGAGCGGCAGGTCGACCACCGGCACCGGCACGGCGTGGCTCTTCAACGCCCCGGCGCCTTTGCCCGCCAGCTTGCGCGCCTCGCACTCTTCGCAGCCGACCGCGAGCGCCGGGTCGCAGCGGTAGCGGCAGCCGACCACCGCGCGCATCGGCGGCAGCAGCGCGGCGAGTGCGCGCACTGCCGTCGACTTGCCGGTGCCGCGGTCACCGAAGACGAGCACGCCGCCGATTCGGGGGTCGATCGCCGCGATCAGGATCGCCAGCTTCATTTCGTCCTGGCCGACGATCGCAGAAAAAGGAAAGACCAAGGGTGAGCTCCAAACCTGATGCGCTTACTCTGGATTTCCGGATGTAAACCCAAAAACCACAACGTTGTGTCAGACTATTTTGACGGGTCACGGTGATCCGATCAAGGAATGTTCATGAGCAACCCCAGTCGACGTGCATTCGTGATGACGGTGGTCGCGGGCGGCAGCGCCCTCGCCGCCTCCCGCGTATCGGCACAAGCAGCGGCCCAGGCCGCCCCGGTTCTGTCTGCCACCGACCCACAAGCCGTGGCCCTCGCCTACAACCCCGACACCACCAAAGTCGACAAGGCCAAGTTCCCGCAACACGCGGCCACGCAAATTTGCAGTGGCTGCAACTTCTACCAAGGCAAGCCGGCCGACGCGATGGCCCCCTGCCAGCTGTTCGCCGGCAAGCAGGTGGCCGGCAAGGGCTGGTGCAGCGCGTACGCCAAGAAGGCCTGAAGCACCGCGTCCGCGCTACCGTTTCGAGGACGAGCGCGCCACGGGGCGCGCGCTTGCTTTTTTCGCCACGGGGCGCGCGCTTGCTTTCTTCGCTGCGGGGCGCGCCTTTGCCTTCTTCGCCACGAGGCGCGCTTTGACCTTCCGCGCCACCGCACGCGCCCCGGCCTTTGTCGCCGGCCGGCCCACATGCCCGAGCTGACGCTGAATTTGCGCCTGTGCCTGCTCGCTCAAGAACTGCTCGAACGCGGCGGCCACTTGCGGCAACTGGCGTGAAGCCAGGTGCATCACGTACCAGTCGCGCTCGATCGGGTTGTCGGGCAGCGGCAGCAACTGCAGCACGCCCGCATCGAGTTCGAGCACGCAGGTGTGCAGCGACAAGAAAGCCACCCCGAAGCCCGCCGCGCACATCTGCTTGATCGCCTCGTTGCTCGACATCTCGGAGCCGATGCGCAGCGGCACGCCGGCGTCCTTGAACAACCGCTCGACCGTCGTGCGCGTGCCCGAGCCGCGCTCGCGCACGAGCAGGTGGGCGCCAGCGAGCGTGGCGATGCTCAAGTCGGGTGCGCTCATTGCCGCGTGCTTCGGTGATGCGACGAAGGCCATCGGGTGCTTGGCAAACGCACTCGACGTGGTCTTCAGCTCGGCTGGCGGGCGGCCCATGATGGCCACGTCGATCTCCTGGCCCGCGAGCATGCGCACGATCTCGTCGCGGTTGCCGACCTGCAGCTTCACCTTGACCTTCGGGTTCTGGTTCGCGAAGGTCACCAGCAGCGGCGGCAGCAAATACTCAGCGGTCGTGACCGCGCCGACCCGCAAGGTGCCGGCGAACACGCCCTGCAGCGTCGCCATTTCTTCGCCGGCCTCGCGCCACAGATCGAGGATGCGGCCGGCATAGGCCGCGAGCAGTTCACCGGCTTCGGTGAGCCGAATGCCGCGGCCGGTGCGTTGCAACAGTTGTGTTCTCGCCGACTCTTCCAGGATGCCGATCTGAATCGACACCGCCGGCTGCGTCAGGTGCATTTCTTCGGCTGCGGCCGAGACGCTGCGCAGCCGCGCAACCGCATGGAAGGTGGCGAGTTGGCGAAACGATGCGTTGCGGGTCAGCGGCACGGGTTTGGCTCCAATGCCGCGACATTAGCAATTGCTCATGTCAATGTCAAAAGAATTAACTTATCCAAATCTCTCCATGTGCCTACATTGACCTCAGGCCATCCACTTCACAGGAGACTGTCTTGGGCAACATGGACGAAACGAAGCAGATCACGGACAGCAAGAAGCGCTACAGCGCCGGCGTGCTGAAGTACAAACAAATGGGCTACTGGCAGCCCGATTACGTGCCGAAAGAAACCGACGTGATCGCGATGTTCCGCATCACGCCGCAAGAAGGCGTCGATGAAGAAGAGGCGGCGGCGGCGGTGGCCGGCGAATCGTCCACCGCCACCTGGACGGTGGTGTGGACAGACCGCCTGACCGCCTGCGACCTGTACCGCGCCAAGGCCTACCGCGTCGACAGCGTTCCCAACACCGGCCCGGGCACCAAGACCGACGCGCAGTATTTCGCCTACATCGCCTACGACATCGACCTCTTCGAGGGCGGCTCGATCGCCAACCTCACCGCATCGATCATCGGCAACGTGTTCGGCTTCAAGGCGGTCAAGGCGCTGCGGCTGGAGGACATGCGCATTCCGGTGGCTTACCTGAAGACTTTTCAGGGCCCGGCCACGGGCGTCGTCGTCGAGCGCGAGCGGCTCGACAAGTTCGGCCGGCCGCTGCTCGGCGCAACCACCAAGCCGAAGCTCGGCCTCTCGGGCCGCAACTACGGCCGCGTGGTCTACGAAGGCTTGAAGGGCGGCCTCGATTTCATGAAGGACGACGAGAACATCAACTCGCAACCCTTCATGCACTGGCGCGATCGGTTCCTCTACTGCATGGAGGCGGTGAACAAGGCGAGCGCCGCCACCGGCGAAGTCAAGGGCCACTACCTGAACGTGACCGCGGGCACGATGGAAGAGATGTACCTGCGCGCCGAGTTCGCGAAGAGCCTGGGCAGCGTGATCATCATGATCGACCTGGTGATCGGCTACACCGCGATCCAG
>JANMWQ010000297.1:0-1521 GCA_031394085.1 Rhizobacter sp.
GCGCTGCGTGCGAACGTGGTGCTGGGCGCCTGCCAGAAGGGGCTGATGGTGCCGCCAGGCTTGAGCTTCGTGGCGGTCGACGAGACGGCGATGGCGCTCTCGCGCAACAACCCCGCGCCGCGTTTCTACTGGGACTGGCGGCTGCGGCAGAGCCCGCTGTCGTACAGAAAATTTTGCGGCACGCCGCCGCAAAGTCTGCTCGCCGGCCTGGAGGCCGCGTTGCTGCTGATCGAGCGCGAAGGCGAGCCCGCGCTGCTGGCGCGGCACCGCCGCCTCGCCGATGCGGTGCACGCGGCCGTCGCGCGCTGGAGCGCAGCCGGCGCGCTGGGTTTCTTCGGCCAGGTGCCGGCCTCGCGGTCGGTCTCGGTCACGACCATCGTCGTCGCGCCGGGCCACGACCCCGAGGCAATGCGCACGGTCGCGCGCGAGCGTTTCGAGGTGGCGATCGCCGGTGGCCTCGGTACGCTCGCCGGGCGCGCCTTTCGCATCGGCCACCTGGGCGACATCAATGCCGCGATGGTGCTCGGCTGCCTCGGCGGCATCGAGGCGGCGATGACGGTGCAGGGCATTCCTTTTGGCGCCGGTGGGGTCGAGCAGGCGATGAGAAGCCTGGCCGCCGACTGATCGACTTTCGCTGTCCGACGATCGGCGCGGGCCGCGGGCACCGGGTGGCCGCCGCCACTCGTGTCCCCCGGCCCGGCTGCGCCGACCCTCCTCCTTAACCTCGCGTCGACGGCCACCCGGCGCCCACGGCTCAGCAGAGAGGTGGCTCGCGCATTCGTGAAACGCCTCGGTGCTGTCAGATCAGGTCGGTGGGGTGTACTGCGCAGTGAGGTTAAGGAGGAGGTCGGGCAAAGCCCGGCCGGAGGACACGAACGGAGCAGTGCACCGCGCCGGCCTGATCCCGCGCCGACGCTTCAAGCAGATCAGCGCCCCAACAGCCCGAACGGCCCCCGCCCACTCGCCGCCGTCATCAACCCCAGCACCCGTCCGGGCTCGCTGCCGACCATCGACCAAGTGAACCGCCAGCTCCAGTTTCCGGTCGGCGTGCCGGGCAGGTTCATGCGGTGCGAGCCGTCGAGGCCGAGCACGTCCTGCATCGGCACGATCGAGGTGTTGGCGACCGAGTTGCTGGCGGCGCGGATCATCGCCCAGTGCACGTTGCCCGCATCGGCCGCGAGGTAGGTGCCCGCGAACACGCGTTCACGCTCGGGCGCTGCGGCCCACCAGCCGCGCGAGGTGTCGTTGTCGTGCGTGCCGGTGTAGACGACCGAAGACGGCGTGTGCATGTGCGGCAAGTACGGGTTGGTCGCGTCGTCACCGAAGGCGAACTGCAGGATGCGCATGCCGGGAAAGCCGCAGCCGTCGCGCAGCGCGGTGACGTCGGGCGTGATCACGCCGAGGTCTTCGGCGACGATCGGCAGCGGGCCGAGCGCCCGCGCGAGTGCATCGAAGAACAGCTTGCCGGGGCCGGGCACCCAGCGACCGTCGATCGCCGTCGGGCTGGTCGCGGGCACCTCC
>JANMWQ010000311.1:0-5878 GCA_031394085.1 Rhizobacter sp.
CGGGTCGACGACCACGTAGCCCGGGTCGCTGTACTCGTACGGGTAGTAGTACGGGTAGCCGCTGTAGTAGCTGCTGTAGTAACTACCGATTCCCAGGCCGAGGCCCAGACCGACGCCGCCCCAAACCCAGCCGTTGCCACCTCGCCCGTAGCCTCCGCGGTAATGGCGCGGCGCGTAGTGGCCACCGCCGCCGTGCCAGGCCGACCCGCCGCCGTGCGCGTAGTGTCCGCCACCGCGACCGCCGTGGCCTTGCGCTTGCGCCCCGCCTGCAAGGGTCAACGCGGCGCAGGCGATCGCGAGGGTGGTGAGGGTGGCTTTGCCGATCGATTCGAGGGTGACGCTCATCGGAATGCTCCTTGGGCGAGCCACGCGGGCCGCAGCCGTCTGACCGGGTTTGCGCCGCGTGGTTCCCCCTTCTAAACCCCCCGTCGGCCGGTGACCAGCTGGTAGACCAACACGACCACGGCAGCGACCAGCAAGATGTGCAGCAACCCGCCTGCGGTGAACGACGTGACCAGGCCCAGCAGCCACAGAACCAGCAGCACGATGACGATGGTGTAGAGCACGGCGTTTCTCCTTCGGTGGCCCGGCGGGCGGCAGGCTGCGTTCCGCTTCGGGTGGCGCCAGCTTGCGCCGAGGCCTGCGGGCGGCAAATCAGCCGAGCCGCCGATGCGGTGTAGGTGGCGTCCCACCGCGCATCACGGCGGCGGCCGATACGGCGCGCCGGGAGCCGGCTCGACACTGCACTGCACCCAGCCTCCGGAAACGACGACCATGAACAGCTCGACCGCTCGCCCGGAAGAAGACCCCGACCTCGCGCGCTGGGGCCTCGTCGCATTGGCGCTGGTCACAGGCGCGTTTTTGCTCGTGTTCTACGTGCACTTGCTGCAAGACTCGGTGGCGCGCGGTGCGCAAGCGCGGTACGCGCAAGCCTCCGCGCCGCAGGCCGAAGCACGCGCCGCGCGCGAACCGACTGCTCCGCCGCAGATTCGGGTCGTCAGCGCAGCCCGCTGACGGAGCAGCCGCCTGCCAGCGGGCGCACGGCGCATCGTGCGCCGCGCACTTGGCCTCGACCTCGTCGGAGCCACGGCTGCCCACCCTGTTATCGACCACCCCGAACGTGTCAGCAGCGAGGCAGCGCGGATCGTGTCCAATCTGCCCCGGGGTCACTGTCGACCGGAGGTCTGCATGAAGATAAAACAGATGGCGCTCGGGCTGGTCGCTGTGCTGGTCGTCGGCGCGGTCGCCGGCTGGTTCAGCCTCGACCGGGAGACACGCGCGCTGCTGGCGACGTTGCCGACCAACCGCGACCTGCTGTTCTGGAGCCAGCCGCAACGCGACGCCGGCTTTCGGGCGCTCGATCGGCTGCCGGTGCTGGCCAAATCGCGCATCGTGCTGGCAGGCGGTACGGTGACGCCGCTGCCGC
Organism: Rhizobacter sp.; assembly: GCA_031394085.1. Taxonomy (GTDB): domain Bacteria; phylum Pseudomonadota; class Gammaproteobacteria; order Burkholderiales; family Burkholderiaceae_C; genus LMDS01. Next base: position 1,427 of record JANMWQ010000311.1, read on the forward strand.
CCGGGCCACCATTGACGCTCGCGCTCGACGTCGACGCCTACCTGGCCGGCCAGCGCAGCGCGGCGCTGCTGGTGCTGCACGACGGCAAGCTGCGCCTCGAACGCTACGGCCTGGGCTTCGACAGCAGCGGCCGCTGGACCAGCTTCTCGGTCGCCAAGTCGATCACCTCCACGCTGGTGGGCGCGGCGCTGCGCGACGGCCACATCCGCAGCATGGACGACAAGGTCAGCGACTACATCCCGCAGATGAAAGGCTCGGCCTACGACGACGTGAGCCTGCGCCAGCTGCTGACGATGACCTCCGGCGTGCGCTGGAACGAGGACTACGCCGACCCCAGCTCCGATGTCGCGCGCTTCAACAAACACCAGCCGGAACACGGCGTGGACGCGCTGGTGAGCTACATGCGGCGCCTGCCGCGTGAAGTGCCCGCGGGGACGCGCTGGCACTACAGCACCGGCGAGACGAACCTCGTCGGCGTCCTGCTCGTTCTGGCCACGAAGAGGCCGCTGGCGACTTACCTGTCGGAGAAGATTTGGGTGCCGGCCGGCATGGAGCAGCCCGCCACCTGGCTGCTCAGCCGCACCGGCAACGAAATCAGCGGCTGCTGCGTTCAAGCCACCTCGCGCGACGTGGCACGCTTCGGCCTCTTCGTGCTGGGTGGTGGTCGCGCGGGCGGGCAAGCCATCGCGCCCGACGGCTGGCTCGCCGAGGCCACCACCGAGCGCACCGGCATCGGTCGGCCGGGGCGCGGCTATGGCTACCAATGGTGGACCTACACCGACGGCACGTACGCCGCGCGCGGCATCTTCGGCCAGGGCATCTTCATCGATCCGGCGCGCAAGCTCGTCATCGTCTCGAACGCCAACTGGGCCGGCGGCGCGAGCGACCGCGTCGCCGGTGACGCGCGCGAAGCGTTCTACCGCGCGGTGCAGAAGGCCGTCGACGACGAGGCCGGCGGGTCGGGGCGCTGACCGCGAAACCATTCCGCCGCCGCGCTCGCGTCGAGCGGGTGCGCGTACAGAAAACCCTGCAGCACCTTGCAGCCCGCGGCGAGTGCGGCGCTCGCGTGCTCGGGCGTCTCGACGCCCTCGGCGATCACCTCGAGATCGAGCACCGCGGCCAGGTCGCAGATCGCCTTGACGACGGCGACGGCATCAGGCGCGGGCATCGGCTCGATCAGCGTGCGGTCGATCTTGACGGTCGAGAGCGGCAGGCTGCGCAGGATGTTGAGCGACGAGAAGCCGGTGCCGAAATCATCCAACGCCACCTCGATGCCGTGCGCGCGCATCTGGCCGATCTGGTCGCGCGCCTGCGCCAGGTGCGCCACGGCGGCGCTCTCGGTGATTTCGAGCGTCATCAATGCGGGCGGGATGTCGAAGCGGTCCAGCATGCGCACGACCAGGTCCGGAAACGCGGGGTCGAGCAACTGCAGCGGCGAGACGTTGACGGCCACCGGCACGATGTCGAAAAAGGCTTCGCGCCACTCGGCGATCTGCTGGCAGGCGAGCGTCAGGATCATGTTGCCGAGCGGGCCGATCAGGCCGGTGCGCTCGGCCGCGGGGATGAACTCGGTCGGCTCGACGCGGCCGATGCCCGGTCGATCCCAGCGCGCCAGCGCCTCGAAGCCGACCAGCGCGTGCGTGCGCGCATCGACCTTGGGCTGGTAGACGAGCACGAATTCGTCGCTCTTCATGCCGGCGCGCAAGGCCTGCTCGGCATCGAGCAGCGCGCCCGAGCCGCGCTCGAAACGCGCCTCGGCGAACTGCACGGAGGTGCCGGGCGTGCGCTTGGCCTCGTGCATCGCGGCGTTGGCCGCGCGCAGCAGCGCGTCGGGGTGGGTGGCGTCGGCCGGGTGCAGCGCGATGCCGATCGACACGTCGAGATAGAACCGGTGCTGCGCCAGCGCGACGGGCTGCATCAGCAACTGGCGCACGCCCTGCGCGAGCTCGCGCGCGACGCGCTCGGCCCGCTCGGCGCTCGGCGCCGGTGCGAGCAGCGCGAACTCGTCTTCGCCGAGGCGCATCACCTCGGCCTGCGCGCCGAGTTGCCCGGCCAGGCCGGCAGCCAGCGCGCGCAGCACGTCGTCGCCGATCGACGGGCCGTGCGCTTCGTTGAAGAGCTTGAAGCGGTCGACATCGAGCAGCAGCAACGCGAACGGTCGCCCGGCGCCGCACAGCTCGCGCAGCCGCTGCTGCAGCGCGCTGCGGTTCGGCAGGCCGGTGAGCTCGTCGTGCGTGGCCTGGTGCAGCAAGGTGTGCATCGCGTCGACCTGCGCGGTGTCGTCGGTGACGACGATCTGCTCGGCGGGCCGACCGTCCCAGTCGACCTTCCAGGCGCTGAAGCGCAGGTGCAGTTTGCGGCCGTCGAACCCGGTGCGCTCGCCCTGCCAGTGGTCTTGTGCGATCTCGCCGTTGACGATGCGCCGGTGCCGCTCGCGCGCCAGCACGCGCTCGCTCTCGGGAATCGTGCTGTTGCGCCATTGCTTGCGAGTGGCGATCTTGGAGCCGCCGTCGGCCGGCAGGCCATAGATGCGCAGCAGCGCCGGGTTGGCGTACTTCACGACCTCGCCTTGCATGACCGCGAGACCTTGGTGCGAGTGCTCGATGAGGTGCGAAAACTGGTCGCGCAGCTGGCCCGCCTCACCCCGGCTGCGGCTCACGGCCGCGTGCAGCAGCGCGAGGCCGAGTACCACGCGCAGCAAGGTCGCTAAGCACGCCTGCAGCGGCAGGCCAGCGTTGCCGCAGACGACCCAGACGAACTGATTCAGCCCGAGCCCCACCATCGCGATGCCGGCAATGCGCGCATAGCGGCCGAAGCGGTGCAGCCAGGTCAGCGCGACGATCGCGGCGAGCGTCGTCAGCGTCGCGCCGAAGGCCTGCGCGAGGCGCGGGTCGTAGTGCAGCGCGAGGCCGCCGGTCACGATCAACCCGGCCAGCCCGATCGCGATGCGGCCCCTGCCGAGTGGCCGGCCGGCGAGGTAGGCCGCGCCGATCATCCACAGCGTGAGGCTGGTCGAGGCGGCGACGATCAACGCGCCGAAGCCGATCGCGGCCCACGGTTCAGTCCCGGTCTTCCACGCGAGAAACGCCGGCGGGCTGAACGCTTGCACGATGAACGACAAGCCGAGCCAGAACGAGAACCGGTGGCTGCGTTCGCTGTTCCAGACCAGCAACAGCGCGAGGCCGACGACGAGGTTGACGCCACTGTTGAGGAACAGTTGCTGCGTCATTCCTTGGCCAGTATCCAGGCGGCGGCGCGCTCGGCGATCATCAAGGTCGGCGAGTTGGTGTTGCCGCTGGTGATGGTCGGCATCACGCTGGCATCGACCACGCGCAATCCCTTGACGCCGTGCACGCGCAAGCGCGCATCGACGACCGCGAACGGGTCGGCGGCCGGGCCCATCTTCGCGGTGCCGACGGGGTGGAAGATCGTCGTGCCGATGTCGCCAGCGAGCTTCCAGAGTTCGGCATCGGACTCGTACTGCACGCCGGGCTTGATCTCTTTCGGCCGGTACTTCGCGAGTGCCGGCTGCGCGACGATGCGGCGCGTCAGGCGCAGGCTGTTCGCGGCAATCAGGCGGTCTTCGTCGGTGCTGAGGTAGCGCGGCGCGATGCTCGGCGCATGCTGCGGGTCGGGTGATTTGACCTGCACCGCGCCGCGGCTCGACGGGTTCAGGTTGCACACGCTCGCGGTGAACGCGTCGTGGCCGTGCAGCGGCTCGCCGAAGGCGTCGAGCGACAACGGCTGCACGTGGTATTCGAGGTTGGCATGCGCCTGCGACGGATCGCTGCGCGTGAACGCGCCGAGTTGCGACGGCGCCATGCTCATCGGACCGCTGCGCTTGAACGCGTACTCCATGCCGATCAGCGCCTTGCCGAACCAGCTGTTGACCATCGTGTTGAGCGTCTTGACACCACTGACGCCGTAGACCGCGCGGATCTGCAAGTGGTCTTGCAGGTTCGCGCCGACGCCGGGCAGCGCATGCACGACCGGGATGCCGAGCGCGTTCAGCAGCGCCGGGTCGCCGATGCCCGACAGCTGCATGATCTGCGGCGTACCGATCGCCCCGGCGCTCAGGATCACCTCGCCACCGGGCGCGACCCGCGCCTCAACGGGTGCCGCACCATCGACCGGCAGCGCCTGCACGCCGACCGCCGTCAACACGCCGTCGCGCGTTTCGGTCAGCACGCGGCCGATCTGCGCGCCGGTCCAGACCTGCAGGTTCTGGCGCTTGCGTTGCGCCGGCCGCAGGAACGCCTTGGTCGCATTCCAGCGGATGCCGGCTTTCTGGTTGACGTCGAAGTAGCCCACGCCTTCGTTGTCACCGCGGTTGAAATCATCGGTGTGCGGGATGCCGGCCTGCTGCGCCGCATCGGCGAAGGCGTCGAGCACATCCCAGCGCAGGCGCTGCTTCTCGACGCGCCATTCACCACCGGGGCGCGCACCCGTCGG
>JANMWQ010000331.1:0-3070 GCA_031394085.1 Rhizobacter sp.
TCGGCGATGGACGCCACCTGCATCACCTTCATGTCGCAGGCCGGCGTGACCGCCAGCGTGCCGCAACGACTCGGGCTGCGGCGGCGCGTCGAGGCGGTGAAGAACACGCGCACGATCGGCAAGGCCGACATGGTCCACAACGCCGGCACGCGCCACATCGAGGTCGACGCGCAAACCTACGAAGTACGCGCCGACGGCGTGCTGCTGATTTGCGAGCCGGCCACCGAACTGCCGATGGCGCAGCGCTACTTTCTCTTTTGAGCGCGGCGCGAGCCGCGCACTGACAACTACTTCGTCATTGGGTCGGCAGGCTTTTCTTTCTTCATGCCGTCCTTCTTCATCATGTCGGCGCAGGTGGTGTCCATCTTCATCGCGGCATCGTCCTTTTTCATGCCGTCTTTCTTGGCCATCGACATGTGGTCCTTGCAATCCTGCATGGTCATGTCTTTCTTCATGGCGCCATCCTTGGCCATCGGCTCGGTCTTCTTCACGGCGTCTTGCGCGGATGCGGCGCCGCCGGCCAGCGCCATGCAGGCGCATATCAAAGCAGTTGCGATCGTCTTCATTCAGAGTCTCCTCGAGGTTGACAGGGGATGCGCCTGCGACGGGTCGCCTGCCGAACGAGTCGCCAGGTGCACCGCGCCGATGCGTGCTTTAGTCTGTGCCGCACGCCGACCGGGCCGGGTCGGACCGGATCGCGAACCCGCGTAGGACCGCGCGAGGCTGCCCCGCGAAAAAACTCGGTTCAGCGCGTGCCGATGTGCTCGCCGAGCGCGCGCGCGAGCGCGCGCGCCGCGTCGTGCGACATCTCGATCGGCAGCACCTGGCCCGAGTCGAACTGCAGGTGCAAGCGCACCCGACCGGCGCCTGCCGCGTGCACCACACCGACCGCGAGGCACTGTACGGCGGCCGGCAGATCGGCCGCGGCCGCCGGATGGACCGCATCGGCGTTGAGCAGCGCTGCCGCGACGGCCGGCGCATCGGCTTCGCGCACCTCGATCGAGGTGTTGCGCAGGTGGCCGTCGACCGTCGATTCGGTCTCGAGCACCACGCTGGCCTCGCCCGCGGCCGAGCTGGCGGTCGATTCCTTGACCTCCTCGACCGTCACCTCGACCTTGTCCGCTTTGTGCTCCATCTAAAACTCCCTCGAGTCGGCGTTTGCCTGCCTGCGCCGGATTCTAGGTCGGCGCCGCAGCCTCGCCGATGTCACAAGACATCGCGCCGGGTGCCGTTGGAACGCGTAGAAAGTCGGCTGATCAGCACCTCACGCTCGGGATGATTGTTGTCAAGTACGTCTTCAGGCATCAGTCATCCCGGTGCCGGCGCAGGCCGAGGGTGCCGGGTGGCCGCCGCCACTCGTGTCCTCCGACCGGGCTGCGCCCGGTCTCCCCCTTAACCTGCTGTCGAAGGCCACCCGACACCCTCGGCCAGCACGTCAAGGTGGCGTCCCGCGTCAGAATCACAACCGCACGAACCGCAAGCCTGACGGAAGAGCACGGCCTGAAGCAGTCAGATTTGCCCGCTGACCTGAACGATCGGTGCGGCGGCACCGCGAGTACGCTGTGTCGCTGATGGCGGGCAAGTTTCGCGAGACCGCAGCGGCCACAACGGCCTCGCGTCCTACACCTTGGCTCGGGCCGATCCGATGCCGTTCGGCCACTCGCTCCGTAACATCAGGAAAGACTTCAGGAGATCGCCTTGCCGAATGACGCCACCCCCGCCACCGACACCCTCGACGAACTCGCCGCCTTCGGCCACGCGGTCGAGCCGGCCGCCCCCACCCGTGCGCTGACCGATCTGGTCGAGCGCAACCCGATCCCCGCGGTGCTCGCTGCGGCCGCGGCCGGCGCGGGCCTGATGGCGCTGGTGACGCTGATGGCGCGGCGCGACCCCGAGCCGCTCGGTGCAGTGGCCGCGGTGCCACCCGTGCCGCCGATCGCCTCGCGAGCCCACGACTTCGACGCCTTCAAACAGCAGATTGCCGACCTCGTCGATCGCCTGTCGAAAGCCGCGCCGCTCGATGCCGCAAAGCAGCGCGCCGAGCACGCGGGTGACGCCGTCGCCGACGGTTGGCGCACGGTCCGCGACCAGGCCCTCGATGCGTTCGACCGCTTCGAGCCGCAGGCCAGCGCCGCGATCAAGGTGGCACGCGAGAACCCGGTCTGGACCGCGTTGATCGTCGGCGCGGTCGGTGCGTTGGTCGGCTCACAGATGCTCGGCGGCGGCACGGTGGCGACCAAGACCGAACCGCAGTCCGACCCGAGCGCCGACGCGTGAGACTTCAGATCGGCTGCGCGATGACGCTGCAGGCCGCGGCCGATTGCCCGACCGTCGCGATGCTGCGCCCGCGCAGCGGCGAGGCGCAGTGGCTGGTCAGCGAGAGCTTCGACTTCGAGCCGCGCGTGCGCATCACCGAATACGTCGATGCCTACGGCAACCTGTGCCAGCGCTTCGTCATTCCGCAGGGGCGAATGACGGTGCGGATCACCGCCGTGGTCGAGACCGAAGACGACATCGTCGTCGACATGAACGCGAGCGCCACGCCGATCGCGGGCCTGCCGAACGACACGCTGCAGTACCTGCTGCAAAGCCGCTACTGCCCGTCCGACAAGCCCGAGGTCGAGGCGCAGGCGCTGCAGATCGTCGGCAACCTCGCGCCGGGCTATGCACAGGTCGAGGCGATTCGCGCCTGGATCAACGCCCACATCGTGTACCGCTACGGCGTCAGCACCCTGTCGACCGACGCGCTCGACACGCTCGCGGCCGGTGCCGGCGTGTGCCGCGATTTCTCGCACATCGGCATCACGCTGTGCCGCAGTCTGGGCATACCGGCGCGCATGGTCGTCGGCTACCTGTATCGGCTCGACCCGATGGACCTGCACGCCTGGTTCGAGGCCTTCATCGACGGCCGCTGGTACACCTTCGATGCGACGCAAGACCAGGCACGCGGCGGGCGCGTCGTCGTCGCCTACGGGCACGACGCGGCCGACGTGGCCTTCATCTCGAACTACGCGGCGTTGGAGACCACCGCGCTCGACGTCACGGTCGATCTCGCGCCGGTGGGTTGACC
>JANMWQ010000348.1:0-3387 GCA_031394085.1 Rhizobacter sp.
AGCAGGCCGCCGAGCAGCACCGCGGCGGTCGGCGAGCCGGGGATGCCGAGCGTGAGCATCGGCAGCAGCGCCGAGGTGCCGGCCGCGTGGGCGGCGGTTTCGGGGGCGATCACGCCTTGAATGTCGCCTTTGCCGAAGGTGTTCGGGTCGGGCGCGAAGCGCCGCGCCATGCCGTAGCTCATGAACGAGGCCGGCGTCGCGCCGCCGGGGGTGATGCCCATCCAGCAGCCGATCGCGGTCGAGCGCAGGAATGTCCTCCAATGTTTCGCGATCTCGCCCCAGGTCTGCCACACCACCTTGAAGCTGATGCGCGCGCTTTTGCCCTTGAACGCCAGGCCTTCTTCCATCGTCAGCAGGATCTCGCCGATGCCGAACAGGCCGATCACCGCGATCAAAAAGTCGAAGCCCTTGAGCAGCTCGGGGAAGCCGTAGGTCATGCGCAGCTGGCCGGTGACCGAGTCCATCCCGACGGCAGCGAGCGCGAAGCCCAGCATCATCGAAGCGATGGTCTTGGCCGGCGGCTCCTTGCTCATGCCGACGAAGCTGCAGAAGGTGAGCAACTGCACCGCGAAGAACTCGGCCGGACCGAACTTGAGCGCGAACTTGGCGAGCAGCGGCGCCAGAAACGTGATCAGCAGCACCGCGAACAATGCGCCGACGAACGACGAGGTGAACGCCGCGGTGAGCGCCTGCGCGGCCTTGCCTTGCTGGGCCATCGGGTGGCCGTCGAACGTGGTCGCGACCGACCACGGCTCGCCGGGGATGTTGAACAGGATCGAGGTGATCGCGCCACCGAACAGCGCGCCCCAATAGATGCACGACAGCATGATGATCGCCGACGTGGGGTTCATCGAGAAGGTGAGCGGCAGCAGGATCGCGATGCCGTTGGCGCCGCCGAGCCCCGGCAGCACGCCGATCAGCACGCCGAGCGTGATGCCGATCAGCATGAAGCCGAGATTCGGCAGCGTCAGCGCGACGGAAAACCCGTGCGCGAGGTTGTTGATTTCATCCATGCGCGGTACTCAACGAACTTTCAGAGACCCAGCCATTTTTCGATCGGCCCCTTGGGCAGTAACACCAGGAACCAGCGCTCGAAGACCAGGAAGAACAGCAGCGGCACGCCGACCGACACGGCCGCCGTGAGCGCCCAGTGGTACTTGCCGTAGCGCCGCATGAAGTAGGCGATCAGCGTGGTCGACGCGAGGTAGATGCCGAGCGGGAAGATGAGCGCCACGTACACGCACATCGGCCAGAACACGGCGAGCACCTGCGCCATTTGCGCGCGCGTGGCGAACGCCGGATCAGCCTGGCGCCAGCGCCACAGTTGCGAGACCAGCACGCAGCCGCTGGAGGCCAGCAGCAGCAAGCCGATGTAGAACGGAAAGTAGCCCGAGCGCGGCCCGTCGTCGGCCCAGCCGATGCCCACGCGCAGGCTGTCTGCGATCACCAGCAGCGCCAGCACCATCAGGAACGCGGCGATGCCGAGCTCGGCCCAGCGCGCGCCCACGCTCGGCTCGGCGGCTTCGGAAGATTCATTCATGCGGAGGTCTCTGGCCGTGTCGGGTTTTGCTTCCTCGCCCCTCCGGGGCCATGAAGGGGCCCCAGAGGGGCCCTTGGAGAGGGTTGGCGTGAGGAGCCGCTCAATTGGCGATGAAGCCGGCTTCCTTCATCAGCGTGCGGTGGAGCTGCTCGTTCTTGCCGAGCCACTCCGTGAACTCGGTGCCGCTCAGTTGCGATTGCTTGAACGCGCCCTTGTCCATGAACTCTTTCCACTCCGGCAGCGCGCGCATCTTGCCGAACAGGCCGATGTAGTAGGCCACCTGATCCGGCGTCGCGCCCGGCGGCATGAAGATGCCGCGCAGCATCAGGTAGTCGACCGGAATGCCGGCGGAGGCGCAGGTCGGGATGTCGGACCAAGCCTGCGTGGCAGTGAGCTTGGCGGTGTAGGGCAGCTTGTCTTTGTCCATCACGCACAGCGGGCGCAGCTTGCCGGCACGCCATTGCGATTCGGCCTCGATCGGGTTGTTGACGGTCGAGTCGACGTGCTTGCCGACGAGCTGCACCGCGACTTCGCCGCCGCCCTTGTACGGGATGTAGGTCATCTTCTTGCCGGCGGCGCGCTCGATCATCACGGTGATGATCTGGTCTTCTTGCTTCGAGCCGGTGCCGCCCATCTTGAAGGTGTTGGCGGGTTGCGCCTTGATGGCTTCGAAGTAGGATTTGGCCGTCTTGTACGGCGCCTCGTCGTTGACCCATAAAACGAACTGGTCGAGTGCCAGCATCTGCACCGGCGTGAGGTCGCGCCAGTTGAACGGCACGCCGGTCGCGAGCGGCGTGGTGAACAGGTTGGAGAGCGTGATGACGATCTTGTGCGGGTTGCCCTTGTCGCCCTTCACGTCGAGAAAGCCTTCGGCGCCGGCGCCGCCCGATTTGTTGACGACGATGATCGGCTGCGCACTCAGCTTGTGCTTGGCGACCACGCCTTGAATGAAGCGCGCCATCTGGTCGGCACCGCCGCCGGTGCCGGCCGGCACGACGAATTCGATCGGCTTGGTCGGCTCCCAGGCAGCGAGCGCGGGCAGGGTGGCGAGGCTCGCCAAGGTGGCCAGGCAGGCGGTGCGTGCGAAGGTCTTGCGGATGATGCTCACAGTGTCTCCAGTGGGTGTGGTGGTTTCAGCCAAGGCCGAGTTTTTGGGCCAGGCCGATGCGTTGCAATTTGCCGGTCGCGCCCTTCGGGATCTCGTCCATGAACAGGATCTTCTTCGGCACCTTGTAGTCGGCCGCGCGTGTCGCGACGAAGGCGGCGAGCTCGCGCTCGGTCGCCGCCATGCCTTCGCGCAACACGACGACCGCAGCGACCTCTTCGCCGAGCTTCGGGTGCGGCATGCCGAAGCACACCACTTGCGCCACGGCGGGGTGGTCCATCAGGATTTCATCGACCTCGCGCGGGCTGATCTTCTCGCCACCGCGGTTGATGATTTCCTTCAAGCGCCCGGTGATGCTGATGTAGCCCTCGGCGTCGAGCGTGCCCTGGTCGCCGGTGCGAAACCAGCCCTGCGCGAAGCCCTCGGCGTTGGCGCTCGGGTTGTTCTCGTAGCCGGCCGTGACGTTCTCGCCGCGGATCACGATCTCGCCGACGCCGCCGGCCGGAACAAGGCTACCGTCTTTGCCCATGATCGCGACCTCGGGCCCGGCCGCGCGGCCCACGGTGCCGGGCTTGCGCGCCGCGGGCGGCAGCGGGTTCGAAGTCATCTGGTGCGTGGCCTCGGTCATGCCGTAGGCTTCGATCAGCGGCGCGTGGAACACGTCCTCGAGCTCGCGGATCACCTGCGGCGGCATCGACGACGACGACGAGCGCATGAAGCGCAGCGGGTGGCGCGCGATCAC
>JANMWQ010000398.1:0-1876 GCA_031394085.1 Rhizobacter sp.
CTCGAGCACGGTCTTGTAGATTTGGCCGGCGGTGAAATTATTGCTGCGCTTCATGCGCGTGCTGATGAAGCGCTCGTAGTGGCCGAGGTCGAGGTCGGTCTCGGCGCCGTCGTCGGTGACGAACACCTCGCCGTGCTGGAACGGCGACATCGTGCCCGGATCGACGTTGAGGTAAGGATCGAGCTTGATCAGGGTGACCTTGAGGCCACGCGACTCGAGGATCGCGGCGAGCGATGCAGAAGCGATGCCCTTGCCCAGCGAGGACACCACACCGCCGGTGACAAAGACGTACTTGGTCATTGAGTGCAGCACGTGTTTGACACAAATGCTCAGGTGGTAAAGCGCAATTATAGGCGGGGGGTCCGGCCCGGCAACGTCATGGAAGCGATCAGTTGCAAGACCGCGGCGGCGGTATCGGCCGGCCGTTCGAGCGGGAACAGGTGGGAGCCTTCGATGGCCGTGACGTTGCCCTTGGCAAGGCGTTCGGTCGCGCGCATGCCGACCTGCCGGATCTCCTGCGAAGCCGTGCCGCGCACGAACGCCATCTCGCACTGCAGCGGGTGCGCGCGCAGCACGCGCGCGAGGTGGTGCGGCAGCGTGTTGTAGATCGCAGTCTCGACGTCGCGGTGAAAGCTCAGGCGCCGGTGCACGCCGTGCGTTTCGGTGCCGGCGGCGATGTAGTCGCGCAGCATGCCGGGCGCCCAGCGCGCGAACGCGGGCTTGGCCGCGAAATGTGCGAACGCAGCGTCGGCACTGTCCCATTGCTGGCGGCGGCGCTTCGAAACGTGCCCGGGCGAAAACCGCTCGCCGATGCCGGCGGCCTTGGCGACCTGCACCGCGCGCGCCTTCCAGCCCGAGAGCACCGGCGAGTCGAGCATCACGAGGCCGCTTGCGAGATCGGGCCGCTTCGACGCCGCCATCAGGCTCAGGTAGCCGCCGAGCGAATGGCCGACGAGAAACGCCGGGCCACCGACATGCGTCTCGATGAAGTCGATCAACTGTGCGCGCAGGTGCGGCCAGTTGCCCGTGACCGGAAAGCGCGGGTCGTGCCCGTACTTCTCGATCGCGTGGACCGTGAAGCCGGCGGCGCGCCAGGCTTCGAAGATCAGCCGATAGGTGCCGGCCGGAAAACCGTTCGCATGCGAGAAGACGATGGTGCGCGGTGCCGCTGCGGCCATCAAACGACCTTCTCGTCCGGGTGCGTGATCTTCTTCATCGGCTCGTAGCGCGGTGAGGGCACGCACAGCGGCACGCTCGTCGGCCCGCTGCCCCATTGCGGGTCTTCGAGCGACTCGAACACCTCACGCAGCTTCAGGCCCCAGTTGCCGCGGATCATCTGGAAGTACGGGTTGTGCTCGTCGATGCAGACTATTCGGTCGGTCTGCAGCGCGTGGGCGGAGTACACCAGCAGGTCGAGCGGCAAGCCGACCGAGAGGTTGGACTTGAGCGTGGAATCCATCGACACCAGCGCGCATTTCGCCGCTTCGTCGAGCGGCGTGGCGGGCGTGATCATGCGGTCGAGCACCGGCTTGCCGTACTTCGATTCGCCGACCTGGAAGTAGCAGGTCTCGCGCGTCGCCTCGATGAAGTTGCCGGCCGAATAGACGAGGAACAGGCGCATCGCCTCGCCACCGATCTGGCCGCCGAAGATCATCGACGCGTTGAAGTCGACGCCGGCGCGTTCGAGCGCCGCGCCGTCCTGGTCGTGGATGCGCCGGACCGCGGCGCCCAGCACGCGCACCGCGTCGAACATGCTCTTGGCGTTCCAGATCGTGATCGCGTTGCCGTCGCGATCCTCGATCTTCTCGACCTGCAGGATCTCGCGCACCGACTGGCTGATCGACAGGTTGCCGGCCGACAGCATCACCATGAAGCG
>JANMWQ010000401.1:0-6599 GCA_031394085.1 Rhizobacter sp.
GGCGCGACTTCGGCGGGCAGCCCGGCCAGCGGCAGCGGCTGCAGCGATTGCTCGTCGCGGGCGCGCACGCCGTCGGCCACGCGCTTCAGCGGCGCGAGCGTCTGCGCCGCCAGCCACCAGATCAGCAGCGCCATCACCGGCGCGATGAACAGCAGCGGCGCCACGCTGCGCAGCGCCGCGCCGGCCGCAAGCTGCTGGCGAATTTGCAGCGGCTGCGCGACCTGGATCACGCGGTCGCGGCTCGCGACGCTGAAGGCACGCCAGGTCTTGCCCTGCACGGTCACGTCGGCCAGGCCGAGCACGGCACGCGTCGGCAGGTCATCGCGCAGGCGCGGTGGGTAAATCATGCGGCCGTCGACGGTCCAGATCTGCACGACGAAATCGAGCTCTTCGTCGGCCAGCGTGCTCGCCTGCGCCGGCGCGATCTCGTCCTGGTCGCGCAGCGAGAACGCCATCTGCCGCAGCTGGTAGTCGAACAGCGATTCGGTCTCGGCGAGCACGTTGCGGTAGGTCAGTGCGCCCATCACCAGCGCCGTGATGACGAGCATGCCGAGCAGCGAGAGAAGCACACGAACGCGGATCGAGTTCATGGCGCCTTCGGTTTGTCACCGACGAAGTAGCCCACGCCCCGGACGTTCTGGATGAGCTCGGCGCCGAGCTTCTTGCGCAGCTGGTGGATGTAGACCGAGACCGCGTTGCTCTCGATCTCTTCGCCCCAGCCGTAGAGCCGGTCTTCGAGTTGCGCGCGCGACAGCAGCGCGCCCGGCCGCAGCATCAACGCCTCGAGCACCGCGAACTCGCGCGCCGACAGCAGCACCGGCACGCCACCCGAGCTCACCTGCCGCGTGGCCGGGTCGAGCGTGACGCCGCCGAACGCGAGTGCCGGTTGCGCGCGCCCACTGTGCCGGCGCAGCACGGCGCGGATGCGCGCGGCGAGCTCGTCGAGGTCGAACGGTTTGACGAGGTAGTCGTCAGCGCCCGCATCGAGGCCGGCGACCTTGTCGCCCGGGCCGTCGCGGGCGGTCAACACGATCACGGGTGTTGCATCTTGCCGCGCACGCACGGCGCGCAGCACCTCGAGCCCACCGCTCGCGCGCGTTTCTGCGCCGAGCGCGCCACTCGCCGGCAGGCCGAGATCGAGCAGCACGAGGTCGAAATGCTCGCTTGCCAGCGTCGACTGCGCTGCGGCAGCGTCGCGCACCCAGTCGACCGCATAGCCTTCGAGCCGCAACGCGCTGCGCAGGCTCTCGCCGATCATCCTGTCGTCTTCCACCAGCAGCAGTCGCATCCGAAAAGCATACCTTGCGCTTCGCCATGCGCCGGGCGCGACGGACCGGGTATCGTGCCGGGCATGCCGAACGCCTTGCGCCACACCCTGCTTTCCTTCCGCGACCTGCTGGCGACCTTCGGCCCGTTCATCGTGCTGGTGATCGTGTTGCTGGCGCTGGCCTACTGGGTGCTCGACCCGACGCCGCCTCAGCGCGTCGTGCTCGCGACCGGCACCGATCAAGGCGCCTACGCCGAGTTCGGCAAACGCTACGCGCAGATCCTCAAGGGCTACGGCATCACGGTCGAGTTGCGCTCGACCGAGGGCGCGGCCGAGAACCTGCGGCTGCTGCACGACGGCGCATCGGGCGTCGACATCGCGTTCGTGCAGGGCGGCGCCGGCGAGCGCCTGCGCCAAGAGGCGAACTCGGTCGCGACCGCCGATGAAGATGATGCCGCCGGCCTGGTCTCGCTCGGCAGCCTGTTCGTCGAGCCGGTGTGGCTGTTCTATCGCACCGAATCGGCGGAGCGGCGGCTCAAGGCGCCTGCCCTCACGAGCCTGTCGCAGCTGCCCGGCTGGCGCGTCAACGTCGGCGCGCCCGGCAGCGGCGCGCCGAACCTGATGTTCAAGTTGATCGACGCGAACAAGCTCGACGTGAACGCGCTCACCATCACCCGCCAATCGCAGACGCCCGCGACAGTCGACCTGATCGCCGGCGACATCGACGCGCTCGTGTTCGCCTCGGCGCCCGAATCGCTGATGGTGCAGATGCTGCTGCAGACGCCCGGCATCGCGCTGTACGACTTCGCGCAGGCCGATGCCTACTCGCGCCGCTTCCCGTTCCTGAGCCCGGTGACGCTGCCGCGCGGCGTGGTCGATCTGGCTGGTGACGTGCCCGCGCGCGACGTTCACCTGATCGCGCCGACCGCCACGCTGCTGGCCCGCGCCGACACGCACCCGGCGTTGCTGCAGCTCTTCATGCAAGCCGCGCAGCAAGTGCACGGCGGCGCCGGCTGGTTCCAGCACAAGGGCGATTTTCCGAGGGCCGGCGGCACCGAGCAGCCGCTCGCGAAAGAGGCGCAGCGCTTCTACACCAGCGGCACGCCGGTGCTGCAGCGCTACCTGCCGTTCTGGTTCGCGAACCTGATCGAGCGCATGTGGCCGGTGCTGGTGACGATCATCGCGATCCTGATCCCGCTCTCGCGCATGCTGCCGCCGCTCTACCAGTTTCGGATCCGCTCGCGCATCTTTCGCTGGTACGCGCAGCTGCGCGAAGTGGAAGACGCGGTGGGCAAGCGGCCGGCCGGCGAGCTGCTTGCCGAGCTCGAAGGCATCGAGTCGCATGTCGAGGGTGTGAACGTGCCGCTGAGTTATGCCGACGAGCTCTACTCGCTGCGCAGCCACATCCAGATGGTGGGCAACCGGCTGCGGGCCGCACCCACCGAGGCCGCTGCATGAGCGAAAAAACGGCGGACGAGAAACCGAAGGTGGTGATCATCGGGTGCGGCTTCGGCGGCATCGAGGCGGTGCGCATTCTGTCGAAGGCGCCGGTCGAGATCACGCTGGTCGACCGCACCAACCACCACCTGTTCCAGCCGTTGCTGTACCAAGTCGCGACCGCGGGCCTGAGTGCGCCGGCGGTCAGCGCGCCGATCCGCCACACGCTGCGAACCGAGATGAAGCGCGGCAACCTGACAGTGCTGCAAGCCGAGGTCACCGGCATCGATGCAGCGTCGAGGCGCGTGCGGCTCGACGGCGATCAATCGCTGCCCTACGACCACCTGATCGTCGCCGCCGGCGCGACCCACAGCTACTTCGGGCATGACGACTGGGCACCGTTCGCCCCGGGCCTGAAAACGCTCGACGACGCGTTCAAGATCCGCGCGCGCGTGATCGGCGCCTTCGAGCGCGCCGAGCGGCTGACCGACGCGGCTGCGCGCGAGCCGTGGATGACCTTCGTCGTGATCGGCGGCGGGCCCACCGGCGTCGAGATGGCTGGCACGATGACCGAGATCGCGCAGCACACGCTGCCGCAGGAATTTCGCCGCATCGACTCGACTCGCGCGCACGTCGTGCTGCTCGAAGGCTCCGAGCGCGTGCTCGGAGCCTTCGTGCCGCAACTCTCGCAGCGGGCGCGCGAGCAACTCGTCAAGCTCGGCGTCGACGTGCGCACCGGCTGCAAGGTGACCGGCATCGATGCCGAGGGCGTCGACTACGAAACCTCGGCCGACGACGGCGGCGAAACCCGCGACGCCAAAGTCGTCACGCGCCATCGCCTGTCGAGCAAAACGGTGATCTGGGCTGCCGGCGTGGCCGGCTCGGTGCTCGGCAAATCGCTCGTTGCCAGCGCCGGCGCCACGCTCGACCGCGCCGGCCGGGTCATCGTGCTACCCGACCTGAGCCTGACCGGCCACCCCGAGATCGCGGTGATCGGCGACCTCGCCTCGGCGATGAGCCACCCGGTCGATCCAACGAGGGCCAAACCGACGCCGGTGCCCGGTGTCAGCCCCGGCGCGAAGCAGATGGGCCGCGCCGCCGCCGCGAACCTGCTGCGACGACTCAAGGGCCAGGCGACCGAGCCGTTTCGCTACGTCGACTACGGCAACCTCGCGACCGTCGGTCGCAAGGCGGCAGTGGTCGACCTGACGGTGCCGTATTTCGGTGCACTGCGCTTCTCGGGCTACTTCGCGTGGCTGTTCTGGCTGTTTGCGCACATCTACTTCCTGATCGGTTTTCGCAATCGGCTGATCGTGATGCTCGACTGGGCCTGGGCCTACTGGACCTACGAGCGCTCGGCGCGCGTGGTCGCAGAGCCGCCTTCGATTCGGCAAGTGCCACCGCCGCCCTGATTTGCCAGGGCGACGGGGGCTTGCTCACTTTGGTCGGATCCACTATATTCTGTATTCGCGATTCGCGAATATTGAATTATCTGGTGCCGCATGTACCTTAAGCCACAGGACTTTCTCGTTGCTCTGAAGCTGCTCGCACTTGGCGACCAGCACTGGACCTACGCGCGCCTCTCGCACGAGCTGGGGCTGAGCACCTCTGAGACCCACGCAGCGGTTCAGCGCGGACTCGCCGCCGGGCTGCTGGCCGACGCCAGCCTCGGGCTGGCCCATGCCAGGCCAGCATCCGTTACAGCGTTCGCCGCTTGCAAGCCTGCAGCCGGTTTAGCAGATGCATACACGGTGGCGACATCGGTCAAGTCTACCGGTGGCCTTGGGCTGGCCGATGCCAGGCCAGCATCCGCCACCGCGTTCGCCGCTCGCAAGCCTGCGGCGGGTTTGGCATACGCGTACGCGGTGTTGGCATCGGGCAAGTCTGCCGAGGCTCGCAGCAACCTCGACAGCGCGGCTCTGGTCAATCGCCGCAACCTGGCCGAGTTCGCAATACACGGCGCCAAGTACGCATTCGCACCCGAGCGGCTGCCAGTGGGTCCGGGCGTGCCCACGAGCCATGCCGCGCCGGCCTTCGCTGGCGTGTTCGCCGCCGGGCACGAGCCGCTGGTCTGGCCCGACGCGCATGGCGCAGTGCGGGGTGAAGGCCTGTTGCCGCTGCACCCGTGCGTTCCGGGCGCCGCATTGCGAGACGCCTTGCTGTACGAGTTGCTTGCGCTGTTCGATGCACTCCGCGCCGGCCGCGCTCGCGAGCGGGGCATGGCTTCTTCGCGGCTGCAGGCGCTGATCGACCCGGCGACGCCCGGGCCCGGCGCTGCCGCTGCAACGAACGATTCCAAGAGCGCACGACGTGGCTGACCCGAACCTCGCGCTGCTGCATGCGATGGCGCTGGCGCTCGGGCCGCTGCGCGAGCGGCTCGTGCTTGTCGGCGGATGCACGACCGGTCTGCTGCTGACCAACCCGGCAGCGGCCGGCGTGCGCCCGACCAAAGATGTAGACGCGATCGTCGAGGTCGCCTCGCTTGCCGGCTACCACGCGCTGGGCCCGCTGCTGGCCGATCGCGGTTTCGTACAAACGATGGCCGACAACACGCCACCCTTCCGCTGGTTCTGGAACCGGCTGCAGCTCGATCTGGTGCCGGTCGATGCCCACGTGCTCGGGTTCGCGAACCGCTGGTACCGGCCAGGCTTCGCGGCGGCCGTCAGCACCGCGCTCGCCGGGGGCGTCAGCCTGCGCCACCTCGATGCACCGCACTTTCTGGCGACCAAGTTCGAGGCCTATAACGACCGTGGCGGGCACGACATCTACCTGAGCCATGATCTCGAAGACATCGTCACCGTGATCGACGGCCGCGCCGAGCTGGTGGACGAGCTGCAGCGCGCCGAGCACGCGCTGCGCGATCATGTTGCCGAGCAAGCACGCGCGCTGCTGGCGCACCCGGAGCTGCCGAACGCCTTGCCTGGCATCGTCGCCCAGCCAGTCCGCGCCGGCATCGTGCTCGAGCGGCTGCAGCGTATCGCCTCGCTGAGCGGATAACCCGCTTTGAGCGCCGCAGGCAGATATGCGGTTCTCCCCGAACTCTCAGACAATCCGGTCACCGGACCGACAGGACACGCCCAATGGACACCCGCACCCCCACCCACCGCCTGCGCATCGAGCGCGTGCGCGACGAACTCGCGCGGCAGAATCTCGCCGCCGTGCTGGTGCCCTCCAGCGACCCGCACCTGAGTGAGTACCTGCCCGAGCGCTGGCAAGGCCGGCAGTGGCTCTCGGGCTTCACCGGCTCGATGGGCACGCTGGTCGTCACCCTCGAGACCGCCGTGCTGTTCGCCGACAGCCGCTACTGGGTGCAGGCCGAGGCCGAGCTCGCGGGCACCGGCACCGAGCTGGTGAAGATCGCGACCGGCACTGCGACCGACCACGTCGAGTGGCTCGCACGCCATGTGCCGGCAGGCGCCACGGTCGGCGTCGACGGCAGCGTGCTCGGTCTCGCCGCGGCGCAGCTGCTGCAAGCCACGCTCACGAAGGCCGGCATCAGGTTGCGCACCTATTTCGACGCGCTCGGCGCGGTCTGGCCCGAACGCCCCGGCCTGCCTGACGCAGCCGTCTACGAACACCTCGCGCCGCAGGCGCCGCTGGCCCATGCCGCCAAGCTCGCCCAGGTGCGCGAGGCGGTCGCACAACGCGGCGCCACGCACCACCTCATCTCGACCGTCGACGACATCGCGTGGCTGTTCAACCTGCGCGGCGCCGATGTCAGCTTCAACCCGGTGTTTCTCGGGCATGCGCTGCTCGACCCGAACGGCGTGACGCTCTTCGTCGCCGAGGGCAAGGTCGGCGCGCCGTTGCAGGCCACGCTCGCGCAAGACGGCGTGCGCCTCGCGCCCTACGCGCAGGCCGGTGCGGCGCTTGCGGCATTGCCCGCCGACGCGGT
>JANMWQ010000419.1:0-2615 GCA_031394085.1 Rhizobacter sp.
TGACCCGCGTGATGGCGCTCGCGCTCGCCGACCACGGCATCCGCGTCAACGCCGTAGCACCCGGCACGATCGCGACCGAGCTGGCGCAAAAGGCCGTGCTCGGCAGCGACGAGGCGAAGGCCCGCATCATGAGCCGCACGCCGATGAAGCGCCTCGGCGAGCCGCGCGAGATCGCCGACGTGTGCGCGTACCTGATCAGCAGCGCATCGAGCTACATGACCGGCGAGATCGTCTACGTCGACGGCGGTCGGATGACGCTGAACTACACGGTCGCGCCGTGACGGCATGATCGCGTTCGACTTCGCGCCTGTGACTGACGCCGACTTCGACGAGCTGGTCGCACTGCGCATCGCGACGATGCGCGCCAGTTTGGAGCGCATCGGCCGCTTCGATCCGCAGCGCGCCGCCGAGCGCTTTCGCATCACGTTTCGGCCCGCCGACACGCGGCGCATCATCGTCGACGGCATGGAAGCCGGATGCGTCGGCTACTGGGCCGAGCCCATCGACGCGGCACGCACCGATGCTTGCCATGCGATGCGGGTCGAGCACTTCTACATCGATGCGCGGTTTCAGGGCCGAGGCCTCGGCAGCGCGGTGCTACAGCGGCTGTTCAGCATCGCACCGGATGGCGTCGAGTTGTTCCGTGTCGGTGCGCTCCGCGACAGCGATGCGAATCGCTTCTATCAGCGCCACGGCTTCGTGAAAGTCTCCGAAGACGAATGGGACATCGCCTATGAACGACCCCGCCACCTTGCCCCCGGTTGAAGGCGGATGCCTTTGCGGCGCCGTGCGCTACCGCGCGACGCCCACGCACCGCGAGGGCTACTACTGCCATTGCCGAATGTGCCAGCTCGCTTTCGGCAACACGCGCGCGGCCTTCATCAACCTGCGCAAAGACGAAGTCGAGTGGACGCGCGGCACGCCGTTGCATTACGCGTCGTCGACCTTCGCAACGCGCGGTTTTTGTGGCCACTGCGGCACGCCGCTGAGCTTCGCGTACGACAGCTCGCAGCGCATGGATTTGTCGGTCGGCAGCCTCGACGATCCGGCCGCATTCACCCCGAGCTCGCACTTCGCGATCGAGACGCGGATCGCCGCTTGGCATGTCGAAGACGGCCTGAGCGGCGAGCGGCTGGACGCGAACGCACCGACCATGGCGCGCTGGAAGCAGGCCTACGGCGACGACGTGACGCCGGGTGTCGAGGCCACGCGCAAAGCCTGATCAGCCGACCGGCGTCTCGTTCATCGCCGCGAGGCATTCGTCGATCAGCGCGTGCAGGCGCACGACGCGCTCTGCGCCGATGCGCTCGTTGAACGACAGCTGCGCGCGCTTCCACTCGCGGTGCGCGTCGGCGCGCTTGGCGCGGCCCGCTTCGGTCGCGACGACGATGCGGCTGCGCCCGTCGGCACCCGGCGCGACGACGACCCAGCCTTGCGCGACCAGCGGCTGCAGGTTGCGCGTAAGCGTCGAGGCGTCCATGTCCATCTGCGCGGCCAGATCGCCGGGCCGGATCGGCTCCAGCCGCACGACGCGCAGCAACAGCGAGTACTGGGTGGTCTTCAGGCCGGTGCCCGCGACGATGCGGCGATCGAAATGCTGGCTGACGCGCCGCGACAGCTGCCGCAGCTTCTGGCTGCTGCAACCGCTCGGCGACCCGGGAGCCGCAGCATGTGCGACGGCTGCAGTTCGTGCGCTATTTTTCATGATAATTTAATTGTAGCTACAATCATTGCAACTGCAATTTCTCAACGCCGATTGAAAGAACCCTCCATGCGATTCCTCCACACCATGCTGCGCGTCGGTGACCTGCCCCGCGCAATCACCTTCTACACCGATGTGATGGGCATGACGCTGCTGCGCCAGTCCGAGAACCCGTCGCAAAACTACTCGCTCGCCTTCCTCGGCTACGGCAAGAACCCCGAGCATGCCGAAATCGAGCTGACCTACAACCACGGCGTGTCGGGCTACGAGCTCGGCACCGCCTACGGCCACATCGCGATCGGCGTGCCCGATGTCGCGGCGGCCTGCGAGAAGATTCGCCATGGCGGCGGTAACGTCACGCGCGAGGCCGGCCCGGTCAAGGGCGGCACGACCGTGATCGCCTTCATCACCGACCCCGACGGCTACAAGATCGAGCTGATCCAGCGCTCCCACTACTGACACGAACAAGCCGCCAGCCGACGTGCTCGCCCAACGGCTCTCCAGCTCGCTCGACCGCCGCGGCATCCACTACGCGTGGGTGATCGCTGCGGTCACTTTCCTCGCGATGCTGACGACCTCGGCCGCGCTCGGCCTGCCCGGTGCGATGCTGCAGCCGCTGAGCCGCGAGTTCGGCTGGACCACCGAGCAGCTCTCGTCGGTGTTCGCGGTGCGCTTCGCGCTGTTCGGGCTGCTCGGGCCGTTCGCGGCCGTGTTCATCGGGCGCTTCGGGCTGCGCCGCGTGATGGTCAGCGCCTCCACGCTCATCGCCGTGGCAATGGTGCTGGCCACACAAGTCACGCAGCTGTGGCAGCTGTTCCTGCTCTGGGGCTTGGTGCTCGGCTGCGGCACCGGGCTGACCGCGCTGGTGCTCGGCGCGATGGTCGCGAACCGCTGGTTCACGTCGAACCGCGGG
>JANMWQ010000758.1:0-2600 GCA_031394085.1 Rhizobacter sp.
CTACAAGACCTGGCGCCCGATCGAGCAGGCGACGATGAGCTACGGCTACGGCCTGTCGGCGTCGCTGTTCCAGATCGCGCACGCCTACACCGTGTTCGCACACGACGGCGAGATGATTCCGGTCACGCTGACCAAGAGCACGGCGGTCGGAGAAGACGCGCGCGTGAGCGGCCTGCGCGTGATCTCGCCACAGACCGCCAAGACGGTCCGCGAGATGCTCGCGCTCGTCACCTTGCCTGGCGGCACGGCACCCAAGGCGCAGACGATCGGCTACTCGGTCGGCGGCAAGTCGGGCACCGCGTACAAGCAGGAGGGCAAGGGCTACGCGGTCAAGAAGTACCGCTCGTGGTTCGTGGGCTTAGCACCCATCAGCAACCCGCGCATCATCGTCGCGGTGATGGTCGACGAGCCGACCGGTGGCAAATGGTACGGCGGCGACGTGGCCGCGCCGGTGTTCAGCGACCTCGTGCAGCAGACGCTGCGCACGCTCAACGTGCAACCCGACATCGACGTGAAGACGCAGATCATCACCAAGGACGTGCCAGCTGTGGAGGAAAGTTTCTGATGGCCTCGTCATCGTCGATTCGTGAACTGGCCTCCATCGACGAAGCGCTCGGCTGGTTCGCCGAACGCGGCGTGCGCGCGCTCAACGTCGACAGCCGTGAAATCACGGCCGGCGACGCCTTCATCGCGTGGCCGGGCTACGCGGTCGACGGCCGGCAGTTCGTGTCGCAGGCGTTGGCGGCGGGCGCTTGCGCCTGCCTCGTCGAAGCCGAAGGCGCCGATGGGTTCGACGGACTCGATCGCACCGAGGTCGCCGCGATGCACGACCTGAAGGCCGCGACCGGCTTGCTTGCCAGTGCCTTCATGGATTCGCCGAGCCAGCAGCTCAACGTGATCGCCGTCACCGGCACGAACGGCAAGACCTCGACCGCTTGGTGGGTGGCTCAGGCGCTGAGCTCGCTCGGGCAGCGCTGCGGCCTGATCGGCACGCTCGGCGTCGGCGAACCGCCGTCGCCTTTGCAAGCGTCGGCGATGATGTTCACCGGGATGACCACGCCCGGCCCGGTGACGGTGCAGGCCGGCTTCAAGCGCTTCGCCGATGCGGGCTTTGCGGCCTGCGCGATCGAGGCCACCTCGATCGGTATCGCCGAGCACCGTCTGGCGGGCACGAAGATCGATGTCGCGCTGTTCACGAACCTGACGCTCGACCACCTCGACTACCACGGCTCGATGGAAGCCTACCGGGCCGCCAAGACCGCGTTGTTCGCGTGGCCTGGCCTGCGCGCGGCGGTGATCAACATCGACGACGCGCACGGCGCGCAACTCGCGGCTTCGTTGAACGGGGCTGCGCTCGATGTGTGGACGTATTCGACGACAAGCGAAGCGCGTCTGCGCGCCTCGAACATCGGCTATGGCACTGGCAACCGCGCCGGCGGTCTCGGCTTCGACCTGCGCGAAGGCGATGCGGTCGTCGCGGTGAAGACCCAGATGATCGGCGACTACAACGTCGCGAACCTGCTCGCCACGATCGGTGGTCTGCGCGCCTCGGGCGTTTCGCTGACCGACGCGGCCGCCACCTGCGCGCTGCTGACGCCGGTGCCGGGCCGCATGCAACGCATCGCCTCCGAGGCCGACGGCCCGCAGGTCGTCGTCGACTACGCGCACACGCCCGATGCGCTCGAGAAAGCGCTGCTCGCGCTGCAACCGTTCGCGGCCGAGCGTGGCGGCGCGCTGTGGTGCGTGTTCGGCTGCGGCGGCAACCGCGACGCGGGCAAGCGCCCGCTGATGGGCGCACTCGCGCAGCGCCTCGCGCAGCAGGTCGTGATCACCAGCGACAACCCGCGCGGCGAGGCATCGGCCTTCATCCTGCTGCAAATCGTGGCCGGGCTCGCGGGCTCGCAAGCGCGTGTGAAGGTGATCGAAGATCGCCGTTCGGCGATCGCGCACGCGGTGCGCAACGCCGGTGCGCACGACGTGATCTTGATCGCCGGCAAGGGCCACGAGGATTACCAGGAAATCCGTGGTGTCAAGCACCACTTCTCGGACGTCGAAGAAGCGAGCGCCGCGCTGCGCACACGCGAAGGCGCGCGCCCATGATGACGCTGGCGCAAGCCCACGCGATGCTGCCCGAGTCGACGCTGGTCGGCGACGGCGCGACCGCGCTGCTGCGCGTGCACAGCGACACGCGCAGCGTGCAGCGCGGCGACCTGTTCGTCGCATTGAAGGGCGAGAATTTCGACGCGCACGACTTCCTCGCGCAGGCCAAGGCCAGCGGTGCGGCCGCAGCACTCGCCGAACGCGGGCTGTCTGAAGCCGGCCTGCCCGGCCTGCAAGTGGCCGACACGCAAGCCGCGCTGACGGCACTCGCGCACGCCTGGCGCCAGCGCTTTTGCTTGCCGCTGATCGCGGTCACCGGCAGCAACGGCAAGACGACGGTGACGCAGATGATCGCGGCCATCCTGCGCGCCTGGCTCTTTGAGGCGGCCTTCGCGACCGTCGGCAACCTGAACAACCACATCGGCGTGCCGCTGACCTTGCTGCGGCTGCGGCAGGACGACTCCGCGCACCACCGCGCCGGCGTCGTCGAACTCGGCATG